>NZ_JBFADP010000016.1:0-138692 GCF_040641415.1 Streptomyces sp. NPDC020875
GTACAGGGCGCCGTCGGTCCGCAGGACGAGCAGCGGCGAGCCCGCTCCGGCGGTGTTGGCGGCGACGACGGGGCCGGTCTCCACCCGGGCCCACCACCTGGGGGTATCCCCGGATCAGGTCGTCTCGCGGCGGGCCAGCGCGCCCCGCGAGCGGGTCAGCAGCGCCGCCAGCAGGGTGGCGCCCAGCGGGACCGCGATCAGCAGCGCGCCGAGCGTGGTCCACGGCATGATGATCGGGACGTACGGTTCGACGCCCGCGTAGCCCTGGTCGAGGGCGACCTGGTACCACTCCTCCCGTTCCCGGCGGTCGGTGAGGACGAGCCCGATCGCGGGCACCATTCCGGCCGCCGAGCCGAGCACCACACCCATGGTGGCGACCACCCCGCACTGGAAACCGCTGAGCGTCCTGCGGACCCTCGGCGGGGCGCCGACGGCGCTCAGGGTCTTCAGATCGGCCTCGGCGTCGGCCTGGGAGAGACCGGTGGCGATACCGGCGGCGCCGATGGTGATCAGTCCGGCGAAGGCCGCCAGCGCCACCAGCACGAAGTTCATCTCGGACTGGTAGCCCCGCTCGATCGACAGCCCGGTGGAGGTACTGATCCGGGACAGCTCGTCATCCAGCTTCTGCTTCTCCTTGCTGTCGGGCAGCCGGTCCGTGGAGAAGTACGCGCCGTAGGGGACCGTCTTCAGCCCGGCGGCCTTGGCCGCGGCGGGCGACAGCACGGTCTGGAAGCCGTACGCCTCGGGATCACCGGTGACCTGGTGGACCTTGACGCTGCTGACGGCCCCCGGCTCCTCCTTGCCCTGTTCCAGGGCCTTGTCGGCGGCCTTGATGTCGGTGATCACCTTGATCCGGACCGTGCCGTCGCCGTGGGAGTGCTGCCGGGCGAAGGTCACCGCGCCGCCCGACTTCAGCGCCCGCTCGGCCGCCGCGTCCTTGATGCCGAGCACCTTCAGCAGCTTCTCGTCGGCCACGACGGCCTCGGCCACCCACGCGCCGTTGGCGCTGTCGCAGCGCCAGTCCTTGGCCAGCTTGCGGCGCTCCGCGACGCTGTACTTGGCCGCCGGGTCGTCCGTGCCGTTGCCGTAGTGGTGCAGCGGGCAGCGCTTCTCCTTCGGGACCATGACCACGTACCGGCCGCAGCCCGGGGAGTCGGAGTACGAGCTACAGGTGTTCTTGCCGACGACGATCCGGTCGATGTCGGCCCGGACGTCGATCGGGAAGTTCCGCTGGACCGCGGCCCGGATCGCGGGCATGTCCTGGCTGTTCTCCTCGGCCTGGACCGATACCGAGCCGTACGGCGCGGACGGGATGTACTGCGCCTTCCGCTGGGCCTCGTCGCTGGCCGCGTACGTGGCCACCGCGACGGTACCCGCGACGGCGGCCAGGACCGCCGCCACCGCCGGGGCCGTACGACCCCGGTTGCGGACCGCGTCCCGCAGCGCCAGCCGCGGCGACAGCGGCAGGAACCGGCCCAGCCGGCCGAAGAGGCCGACCAGGACGGGGGTCAGGGCGACCACGCCCAGCTCGGCGATGGCCGCGCCACCGGCGACGATCACAAAGCTCTTGAAGAGGAGGGAGCCGCCGAGGGCGATGGCGGTACCGAGCGCCACGGCGACCAGACCGATCACCGGCAGGACCCGGCTGCTGCGGCGGACGCCCCGGCGGCCGGTGAGCGAGGCCAGTACCGACTGGCGGGAGGCCGTGACGGCGGGCGCCAGGGCGGCGAGCGTACCGGTGAGGACCGCCAGCAGGGCGATGGCGAGCAGCTCCAGCGGACGGGCGTCGAAGGCGCCGAACCGCGCCCCCATCATTCCCTCGAACGTGCCGCGCAGGGCGATGCTGAGCACCACACCGACGGCCGTACCGATCACCGCGGCGGCGGCGCCGATCACCAGACCGCCCGCGAGGACGATGGCCCGGACATGGCGGCGGTCACCGCCGTTGGCGCCCACCAGGCCGAGCTGGCGGCGGGAGCGCCGGGCGCCCACGGCGAAGGCCGGGCCGGCCAGCAGACAGATCTCCAGCAGGGCGAGACCGATGACCGTCGCGACACCGGTCAGCTCCTCGGCTCCCATGGAGTCGTCGAACTTCCAGTTCTGGTAGCCGGGCTTCTGGTAGAGCGGCACCTCGGCGTCGGCGGGCGGGTCGAGCGCGACCTGACGGGACTCGACCACCGCGCCCTTGGCGTTGGCGGCCTTGACGAGGTTCCACGTGAAACCGCCCTTCAGCGCCACCAGATAGGTGGTGCTGGAACCGCCGGACTCCAGACCGGCCTTGACCAGGGCCTGGTTCAGCGGCTTGATGAGGGCCCCGGGCAACGCGTTGACCTGGGTGGACTCCAACGAGCTGGGCAGTTCGTAGGCGCCGACGATCCGGTACTCGCGGTCCAGATGGCGGGCGGTCAGCTTGTCGCCGACCTTCAGCCCGCTCTCCTTCAGGAAGTGGGTGGTCGCGGCGACCTCGGAGTCCTGGCCCGGGAGACGGCCCTCGGTGAGGGTCATCATGCCCTTGACCATCGGGTCGGTGGACTTCAGCTCACGGATATCGGTATTGAGCAGACCGTGGGCGGTCTCCAGCTTCGCGGAGCCGGTGGTGTCCGGCAGCAGCCGGGCGCCGGTCGGCGCGACCTTGCGGAGGTCCAGATCGCCGTCGCCCTGGGGGTAGGGCTCGTTCTCCTTGAGGACCTTGGCCGTGTCGTAGTTGTCGCCGGCCGGGACCTGGAAGATCGGGACGCCGCCCATGCCCGGGTCGCTCATCCGGGCGTCCGCGGCGCCGAGGTCGCGGGAGAACTTCTCCGTGGTGGAGAGTTCGGCGCTGCGCAGGGTCAGATCGGCGGCGCTGACACCGGCGATCGGCAGGGCGATCATCGCCAGGACGAGGAAGCTGCGTCCTTTGGAGCGCCAGGCGTCGCGGCGGGCGATCCGGAGCGCCGCCCGCCAGGAATGGAGCCAGTTCACTGTGCCGTCCCGTTCGCTTCTCCGCCCGCCCGCTGGGGGCGGCCATTGGTCTTCGTCCCCGGCCGGGGTGCCGTACGTCCGTAATGCGGTGCGTTTCTCACAGGTCGGCGCCCTGGGTGGTCAGCAGCGAGTCGGCGTCGCTGCGGACCGTCTGGTCGACCACGGAGCCGTCGCGGACGAAGACGACCCGGTCCGCCCAGGCCGCGAACCGGGGCTCGTGGGTGACGAGTACGGCGGCGGCGCCCGCGTCGCAGCGGGCCCGGAGCAGGGCGAGTACGGACTCCCCGGTCTCCGAGTCCAGCGCTCCGGTCGGCTCGTCGGCGAGGACCAGCCGCCGGTCGCCGACCAGGGCGCGGGCGATCGCCACCCGCTGCTGCTGGCCGCCGGACATCTCGTCGGGGAAGCGGTCGGCGAGATGGCCCAGCTCCATCTCCTCCAGGGCGGCCAGGGCCTCGACCCGGCCCTTGCGGGCGCTGACGCCGTCGAGTTCACGGGGGAGGGAGATGTTCTCGGCCGCGGTGAGGGCCGGGATCAGGTTGTAGTCCTGGAAGACATAGCCGATGCTGCGGCGGCGCAGGGCCGCGAGCTTCTTCCGGTCGGCGGTGGTGATGTCCGTGCCCTCGACGATGACCTGGCCCGTGGTGGGCATGTCGAGCCCGCCCGCGAGGGTCAGCAGGGTGGACTTCCCGGAGCCCGACGGGCCCATCACGGCGACCAGTTCGCCGGGGAAGACATCGAGGTTGACCCCGCGCAGGGCGTGTACCTCGGTCTCTCCGCTGCCGTGGACCCGGCCGAGCTCGACCAGGCGCAGGATCGCCTGGTTCTGCTGGTGCCCGTGGTGCTGCTGTGACTTCTGGGGACTGGCTGTGGACATGAGTGGGTTCCCCCCTGGGGCGGACAAATGGTGAGCGGAATGCCCCGGGCCGCCGTTGCGGGCAGCCGGAATCAGCCCGGCGGCCGGTTCGGGAAGCGGGGCCGGGCGGATCGTTCGGTCGGACGGGGCGTCAGCCGGTACGCGTACGCGTATCCGTTGGGTATTGCGGATGTGCGGTGCTGCGGGTGTGCGGTATTTCAGGTGTGACGTACCGCGGGTGTGTGGTGCCGCGGGTGTTTCAGGTGTTTCGGTTCGTGCGTGGTCCTCGGGTAGTGCCTACGGGGTCCGGAGCCGCGTCACTTGGCGCTGGTCGTGGTCCCGGAGTACGGGGCGGTCGAGCTGGTTCTCCCGGCACCGTCCGCCCGGGGTGCGGCCTCGCGGTTCTGCTTCGCTCTCCGATCGGCCGTGGCGGAGAGCCTGACCAGCCTGGCCTCGGAATGGTCGAGCCAGCGCGCCTCGGCCTCGGTCTGGAAGATCAGCTGTTCCAGCACGAGCAGCCAGGCGATGTCGTCCCGCTCGCTCGAACCGTCCCCGTTCTCGATCGCGGCCAGGGCCTGCGCCTTGAGCCGGGTGTAGTCCTGCATGGCCTTGACGGTGTGGTGCCGCTGGGCCTGGATCACCTGGCGGATGTCCACCCCGGGCGCGCCGATCGCCATCGCCAGCTTGATCGACAGCTCGTCCCTGGGCGGGTTGGTCCGGTCCACCGGCGCCTCGAACCACACCTTCAGTTCGCGGCGGCCCGGTTCGGTGATGACGTAGAGCGCGTGCCCCGCCTCGTCGGCGCCGTGCTGCGCGACCATGCCGTCGCGTTCGAGGCGGTTCAGCGTCGTGTAGACCTGGCCGACATTGAGCGGCCAGGTCGACCCCGTGCGCGCCTCGAACTCCGTACGGAGTTGAGAACCGTATCGGGGGCCGTGCTCCAGAAGGGCGAGCAGCCCGTGACGGATGGACATACTGAGTATGTATACCGGGTATGCCGCCCCGGTCCAACCGTCCCCGGATGGATGTCCCGAATACGACTCAGGGGGGACCCCGGTTGGTACGGGGGGTGGAGTCCGGGTGGGCTCAGCGGTGCCTGAGCCGGATGCCGAGGAAGCCGATCCCGAGACCCATCAGGGCCAGTCCGAACCCCAGGGACAGCGGCGACATCTCTTGCCCTGCCGACTGCCCCGTCGCTCGGGCGCGGTGCTGACCTGCGGCTGAGTGGGCGTCGGCGGTGGAGGCGGAGGCGGACTCCGGTGCCGTCCCGCCGGAGTCGTCCTCGGGCCGGCCGTCCCCCGGGGGACGTACGCCGCCGTCCCCGGCCGGCTCGTCGCCGGGTTCGGTGTCCGGTCGCACGGCGGCGGAGGAGGGGTCTCCGGAGCCGGTCGCGGCGGGCCGCTCCGACGGCGAACCAGTACCGGACTGTGACAGATCCGCCGGGGGCGTGGCGCCGTCGTCGGCGAGCGGCGGCGGGGGGAGCCGGTGCGGCGGTCGGCCGGGCCGGATCCGCCCCTCCCCCGCGGGGTGCCCGGCCAGCGACGGCCTGACGGGGTCGGGGGCGGGCGGTACCGCCTCCGGGCCGGGGCGGGGCGCGGTTCCGGCGGCCGTACCGGATCCGGCGGCCGTACCGCCGAACGGGCCGCCTCCGGTGCCACCGCTGCCGGTGCTGTCGCCGGTGCCGGGTGGGTCCGGTGGGGCGGGAGGGGTGAATGCCGCCGGAGCCGCGACCGCGACCGCGGCTGTTACGGCCCCAGGGGCGGCGGTGAGGGCGGTCCGGGTGAGGGGCGCGGGCCCCTCCGTACCGGCGAGGGGGAGGGCGAGGACGGCCAGGGCGGCGACGGCGGTCGCCCACCGCGGGCCGAGTCTGGGATGCACCGGGGAGAGCCCCCTCCCGTGCGGGCCGCGAGGCGGCGGCGGACGGCCGTGATCACGGACTCAGCGTCACACGGCACGGCCCGTCCGGCATCTCGGGCGCCCGGCTGCCACACGGGAGGGGTACGCGGCGCCCGTCACCGGGCCCGCGCCCGCGTCCCGTCTCGGTGCCGCGCCGACACCCCGCGTACCGCGATCCGTTTGTATGACCGCATTCCGCGATCCGCGCCGTACCGGTTCGACCGCGCAGCCGCGCGCCTGTGGAGACGGTCAGCCGCCGACCGGGCCGCCCTTGCCCGTGGAGATGGTCAGCTCGAACTGCTGGCGCTCGCCGACGGGGCTGTTGCCGCTCGGGAACTGGTTGACCACCGCGTCCTTGGGGTACTGCGGGTTGTCGGTCTCGGTGACCTTCCACGTCCACCCGGCGGACCGCAGGCACTCCTTGACGGAGAGGACGTCCTTGTAGAGGAGGTCGGGGGCGTAGACCTTCCCGGGGTCGTTGCTGTACTCCATCGCGTCCGAGCACTTCTCGGGCTTGATGGTGCGGGTCCGGTCCGGCGGGATGGCGTCCGTGCTCCCGGTGTCCGAATCGGAGTCCGTCCCCGTGTCCGTCCCCGTGTCCGTCTTGCCATCCGTGCCACTGGAGCCGGAGCCGGAGCCGGAGCCGGAGCCCGAGCCGCCCGCCGCCCGCCCGTCCGGTTCGTCCACGCCCGTGACCTCGACCGGGTCCTCGCGCATAAAGCTGTCCAGCGCCCGGAAGCCGAAGTTCAGCAGGAGCAGCGCGCCGAGGCAGCCGAGCAGGATGAAGGTCAGCCGCCGTCCCCTGCCGGGCCCCTTCCGGCCGGTCTGCGGCGTCATGGGCGCGGGTGTCGGCGCCCCCGTGTACGGCGCCGGAGTCCCGGGGCCGCCGGAGTGCGGATAGCCGTACGGCCGGGGTGTCTGCGGCCCGATCCCCTGCTGGGGGTGGCCTTGCTGGAGGTGCCCCTGGGGCATGCCGTGCTGCGGGTGGCCCTGCTGCGGATACGGCGGCGGCGTGCCGGGCCCGTACGGCGTCGCGACCGGTCCCATCGCGTGCTGCTGGGGATGCTGCGGGTAGGGGCTGTTCGGGATCCCGTGCGGCGGCGACTGCGGATGTCCCGGCCCGGTGTGCGGCTGCGGCTGGGGTCCCTGGGGCGCGTGCGGGGCCTGCGGCGACGGGAAGACCGCCGATCCCACGCCCGACCCGCTGGACGGCGCCGGGGCCCCGCTGACGATCGAGGGGTCCGGGGCCCGGCCGCCCGCGGCCACCCGCAGACACTCGGCCCGCATCGTCTCGGCGCTCGGGAACCGCTCGTTCGGGTTTTTCTTCAGCGCGCGCAGGACCAGCGCGTCCATGGCCGGGGTGAGCGACCGGTTGATGGTGGAGGGCGCGGCGGGCTCCTCCTGGACATGGGCGTACGCGATCGCCAGCGGCGAGTCCGCGTCGAACGGCAGCCGCCCGGTGAAGAGCTGGAAGAGCATCACGCCGACCGAGTAGAGGTCGGAACGGGCGTCCACCGCCCGGCCGAGGGCCTGCTCGGGCGAGAGGTACTGCGGCGTCCCGACGACCATGCCCGTCTGGGTCATCGACGTGACCCCCGACTGCATGGCGCGCGCGATGCCGAAGTCCATCACCTTGACGATCCCGCGCCGGTTCACCATCACATTGCCGGGCTTGATGTCCCGGTGGACGAGACCGAACTCGTGGCTGGTCTCCAGGGCGGCCAGCACGTCGGCCGCCACCTTCAGGGCCCGGTCGGCGGGCATCGCCCCGTGGCGCCGGATATCGGCCGCCAGTACGGAACCGAGCGGCTCCCCCTCGACGTACTCCATGACGATGTAGGGGACCAGCGTGCCGTTCAGCTCGTCCTCGCCCGTGTCGTAGACGGAGACGATGTTGTTGTGCGTGAGCTTGGCGACCGCCTGCGCCTCGCGGCGGAACCGCTCGCGGAACGACTGCTCGCGCCCCAGCTCCGTATGGAGGGTCTTGATCGCCACCGGCCGGTCCAGCACCGAGTCGTGCGCCAGATGGACCGATGCCATGCCGCCCTGCCCGAGCAGATCGCGGAGCTGGTACCGGCCCCGGGCGACCGAGCCGCCGACATGGTGGCCCTGCGCGCCGTCCTGGCTCATGTTCTGCTTCCCCCTCGGCGTGGGCGTCCGCCGCGGCCGGGTGCCGCTGCGCGGATCGCGGCGGTACGCGGCGCGCGGGGCGGGTGGCTCTCCCCGCGGTGCGCTCCGGCGGCCTCTTTGCCCACGCGATGCTCCGTGCTACGGGGGCAAGTCTGCCCCAGTGCACCGGCACGTCAAGCCGGGTGCCCGTTCCGTGACCCTCCACACGGCAGGCGATTCGGGTGAGTGAGGAGAGTGTGACGGGAATCGTGGGGAATGAGGGGTGATTTGCGTGGCCGTGCTCACAACGGGTTTGATGACCGGTCCATCCCGCGCGGTCGTGTCGGTGGAAGGCTGTAGCGTGAGGCAACGGAACGCCCGCCCCGGACGTTCCGAGGAATACGGGCCCGGCGCTCCGGCTGGTTCCGCGTCCGGTATCCGGTCGGCGATCTCCGCGATCCCGGCCGTGACCCCCGCGTTCCGACATATTCCGAACATATCCCGACCGATTCGACCGCCCGCTTTTTGAACGACACCGACCGACCACCCGTACCGATCACCGACCCCGATCCTGATCCCGATCCGTACTCGGGCCCGACCGGACCCGGCCGGGACCCGGACGAGCGGTACAGCTCCACAGACACGCAGCGACACAGCAGATCCAGCGGACCCGACGGCTCCACTGAATAGACGACGGCGAGGACTGATGGCACCCGAACCCGAAGCAGGCGTCGGCGGCACGCCGGAATCCGGGGACTCCTGGGGGTCGGGCGGCCTGGTCGGCGGCGGTCGTTACCGTCTGACGTACCGCCTGGGACGCGGCGGCATGGCCGAGGTCTACGCCGCCGAGGACGTCCGGCTGGGCCGTGAGGTGGCGGTGAAGCTGCTCCGCGCAGACCTCGCCGAGGACCCGGTGGCCAAGGCCCGGTTCACCCGGGAGGCACAGTCCGTCGCGGGTCTGAACCACCATGCGATCGTCGCGGTCTACGACTCCGGTGAGGACGTCGTCGGCGGCCAGGTCGTCCCGTACATCGTGATGGAGAAGGTCGAAGGGCGGACGATCCGCGATCTGCTGATCAACGCGGAGGCGCCCCCGGCCGAGCAGGCGCTGATCATCGTCTCCGGGGTGCTGGAGGCGCTGGCCTACTCGCATCAGCACGGCATCGTCCACCGGGACATCAAGCCCGCCAACGTCATCATCACCAACGCGGGCGCGGTCAAGGTGATGGACTTCGGCATCGCCCGCGCCCTGCACGGCGCTTCGACGACGATGACCCAGACCGGCATGGTCATGGGCACCCCGCAGTACCTCTCGCCCGAGCAGGCCCTCGGCAAGGCGGTGGACCACCGCTCCGATCTGTACGCGACGGGCTGTCTGCTCTACGAACTCCTCGCGCTCCGCCCCCCGTTCACCGGCGAGACCCCGCTGTCGGTGGTCTACCAGCACGTCCAGGACGTGCCCGTGCCGCCGTCCGAGGTGCTGGACGCGGTCCCGCCGGAGCTGGACGGCCTGGTGATGCGGTCGCTGGCGAAGGACCCCGACGACCGGTTCCAGAGTTCGGAGGAGATGCGGGGGCTGGTGCAGTACGCCCTCCAGATGCTCCAGCAGCAGGGCGGCCACACCGGCGCCTGGAACACCGGCCCGGTCGACACCTACGGGGCGCCCGCCCGGGCGCTGGGCGCGACCGCGGCGACCGCCGTGCACCCCGCCGTACCCGGCGGCGAGACGTCCCAGGGCCCGATCCTGCCGCCGCTCAACCCCGACGACGGCGGTTTCAACGGCTATGACAACGGGTCCGGCGGGCGGCGCCGCGGGAAGGTCTGGCTGTTCGCGGCGCTCGCGGTGATCGCGGTCGTGATGGGTGTCGCGTTCGCCCTGAAGGCCACCGAGGACCCCGGCAAGAAGCCCCGGGACGACACCAAGATCTCGGACTCGCCGTCGGTGAAGGAATCCGATTCGCCGAGCCCGGAGACCAAGTCCTCCCCGCCGGAGTACGAGGAGGAGAAGCCCCGGTACACGGAGAAGCCCCGCTATCCGCGGAACTCCCCGTCGGCGTCGCAGTCGGCCTCCGAGGGCCCGACGGACGACCCCAGCAAGGAGCCGCCGAAGCAGTCGGAGAACCCGGGCTCCAAGCCGCCGGGCAACGGCGACGACGGCGGCGCGGACTCGGGCGGCAACCCGGCGGGCGGCGGTTCGGGCGGGCTCATCGGCGGTCCGGGCGGCGGCAATCCGGCGGGCGGCAACCCCGGTGGCGGCAATCCGGCGGGCGGCGGCGCGGGGGGCAACCCCGCGGGTGGCTCCGGCGGTGAGGCGGCGAACGGCGGTGCCGGCGGCGGCGAAGCGGCGGCGGGCGGAGCCAACGGCACCTGACCGTGTGACCGGCGCCGACCTGATACCCGACCCGGCGCCGGTTCCGTACGGTCGTACGGCACCGGACGGGCGCCCCGAAACAAACGGATGCGCGGGAGAACTGCCCGGCGCGCGCCGGTGGTCGCGCGCCCCCGCACTCCGGAGGCGCCCCCCTGAGGCGGCCGGGCGCGTCCGGTGTCAGTTGGCGAATGCCTCCCGTACGGCCTCGTACTCCCGGGTCCACCACACCGCCAGGGCCGACACCGCGGCGAACTGCGGGTCGGCCCTTCGGTCGTGGCGCTGATAGCGCCAGCGGAGTATCCAGAAGTCGTTGAGCCGTTCCCACCACACCCGGTGGACGGCGGCGTCGAGTTCGGAGGTGTCGGCGCCGACGGCATGGCGGTAGGCGCGGGCGTAGGCCCGTACCTTCGGCAGCTCCAGCGCCCCTTCCGGCCGGACGAAGAAGATCGCGGCGGCCCGGACCGCCTCCTCCGCCCTGGGCTGGACGCCCAGCCGGTCCCAGTCGACGATCGCGGCGGGTTCGGCGCCCCGGTAGAGCAGGTTGAGGGGGTGGAAGTCGCCGTGCACCCAGCCCCCGGCGGACGCTGCGGGCGGTCGCAGATCGGCGTGCAGCTCCAGCATGGTCCGGCGCTCCAGCAGCCGGTGCTCGGCGAGTAAGTCGAAGGAGTCGCGCGGGCCCGCCGCCCTGATCAGGGCGAGGAGTTCGTCGATCAGGGAGAAGGTCTCCCGGGGGTCGGCGCTCTCGTACGCCCCGCCGGACTCGGCCCGGCCGTCCGGCCGCCCACGGCTCTCCGTCCGCAGGGCGTACGGTCCGCCGGTCTCCGTCCGCAGGGCGCACGGTCCGCAGGGCTCCGGCCGTCCACCCGGTCCACCGCGTCCGCCGGGTCCGCCGTTCCTGGGCTCCTGGTGGTGGCCGGGTGGCCGCTCACGGGCTCCCCGCTGGTGCCCGGGTAGCCCTGCCAGCGGCCCCCGCTGGTATTCCGGTGGCGGGGCCCAGGTGCCGGTGCGGCCGCCCGGCCGCTGGTCCTGGTGGCTCATCACCTGTTCGAGACCGTTGTGGACCAGGCCGAGGAGCGCGCCGAGACGGTGCGATTCCAGGGTGGAGAGATGGGCGCCGTCGCGGTGGCGGCCGTCCACCCAGGGGTGCAGGGCGTAGCAGTGGCCGCCGATCACGGCGACCGTGTCGCCCCCGGCGTCGGCCACGGCCGGGGCGACCGGCACCCCGAGGGCTTCGAGCAGCCGGGTCGCCCGGTGCTGGCGGGCGATGGCCTCCGGATCGCCGTCGAGATGGTGCTTGAGGAAGTAGGCGCCGCGGGTGGTGGCGAGCCGGTAACCCCGGTTGAGCAGGCCCTGGGTGACCGGCTCGCACGTCAGCGGCTCGCCGGGGCCGTCGTAGCGGCGCAGCAGCGCGCCGACGGGTGGGACGGCGTTGTCATATGAGCGCGGCACTCGCCAGATGGTAGATCACGCAGCGTGTCCGCTGGGCTGCTCTTCGCGATAATCCAACGTATGCAGGGTCACGAATTGAGGTTCGACGCGCATGAAGACGGGGTCGAAGGGCTCGCCGTCCGCGCGCTCGGGCTCGGGCCCGAAGAGCCGCCGTTCCTCGTCGGTGGGGCAGACGATCCGGGCGGTCCCGATGAACTGGACGGACCAGACGTTCCGGCCGCCCCGGTCGAAGGAGTCGGCGCCGTACGCGACGACGCTGCCGTTGCAGGCGCGGTGGTAGCCGAAGCCGCGGTGGATCCGGAGGACCACGGAGCCGTGGTGCACGATGTGCCGGGCGGGCGCGACGAACGGCATGGCGCGCATGCTGGTGGCGAGCCGGCCGAACCAGACCCGGCCGAGCAGGTCGATGGCGTGGGCGATGTCCCCGGCGCCCGGGTCGGCCCCGGCTCCGGTGGCGGCGGAGGTCCCGGTCGTGACGGAGGTCCCGGCCCCGCCCCTCGTACCGATGGCCGTCTCGGCGAAGGCCCCCGTTCCGTCCCCCGTACCGATGCCCGTCTCGGTGAAGGCCCCGTCGAAGGACCCCGTCTCCGGCTCGGCGCAGGGCGTGGCGCGGGTCTCGGCGGTGTTCCCGGCCGCGGCGCCGTCGTCGGCGTTCGTCCCGCCGCCGGGGTCGCCCGGGAGGCCGGCGGGCGCGGTCGGCGCGGCGGACGCGGTGGACTCGGCGGACATGCCCTCCACTCTCGGCGCCGGGAGCGGTCCGCGGAAGGGGCCGCCGCCCCTGCTCGGCGGGGACGTTGGTCCCGTCGTCGCAGGGCCGGGCGGGCCGCCGGGCTCGGGTGAGTACGTCACGGAAAGTGATCCCCCCAGGATCGGCGCCCGTGCCGTGCGTGAGGCGCCTGTTACGTCAGGTGTCGGTCAGTGCGTCGTCCGCGAGGACGAGGAGGTCCGGCCCTCGGCCTGGAGCCGCGCCACGTACGCCGCCGCCTGCGACCGCCGCTCCATCCCCAGCTTGCTCAGCAGGCTGGAGACATAGTTCTTGATCGTCTTCTCGGCGAGATGGAGCCGTTCGCCGATCGCCCGGTTGGTCATGCCCTCGCCGATCAGATCGAGGATCCGGCGCTCCTGCTCGGTCAGGGCCGCCAGCTTGTCGTCCGGCTTGGGGCCGTTGCCGTCCCGCAGCCGGGCCAGGACCCGGGCGGTGGCGACCGGGTCGAGCAGGGACCGGCCCGCCGCCACGTCGCGGACCGCCGAGAGGAGTTCGTTCCCCCGGATCGCCTTGAGGACATAGCCGGAGGCCCCGGCCATGATCGCGTCGAAGAGGGCCTCGTCGTCCGCGAACGACGTCAGCATCAGGCACTTGATGGACTCGTCCCGGGAGCGGATCTCCCGGCAGACCTCCACTCCGCTGCCGTCCGGCAGCCGTACGTCGAGGACCGCGACATCGGGCCGGGTGGCCGGGATCCGGGCGAGGGCGTCCTCCGCCGTCCCGGCCTCCCCGACGACCACGATGTCGTCTTCGACGGAGAGCAGTTCATGAACGCCCCGCCGGACGACTTCATGATCATCGAGCAGGAATACGGTGATTTTTCCTTCTTCTCGCACGGTTGCAGTCTCACACATCGACTCTTCCCGTGCCCCGGGTGGCCGGGATACCGTGCGACTGTTCCCGGCGGTTCACCAGGCCGCCACCAAGGCCGCGTCCGAGGCCCTGACCAGTGATTGTCGTCCGCCGCGCGGCCCCATTTCGCGATTTACTTGGAAATCCAAGCAAAAACGCAGGTCAAATGGGGTTTCGCAGGAATGCGGCCCACTGGGTAACGTGCTGAGGACAGGGCGCTCGCCGGGGCACCTGTCACGTCTGTTCCCGGCGCCGCACCCACCCCGTGCGGGGAGCGGGAGCAGGCGAGCCTCCCCTTGTCTCCACGAGACAGGGGCGACCCCAGGCTCCCGGCAACCCCGGGGGACCGGACAGACGGAGGAGCACGCACGTGACCGTGGAGAGCACTGCCGCCCGTAAACCGCGCCGCGGCGGCGGCAAGCGCGTCAGCGCCGCGAAGAAGCCACAGAGTTCCGAGCCCCAGCTCGTACAACTGCTCGACCCCGAGGGCAATCGGGTCGCGCACCCCGATTTCGCGTACGACCCCACCCCCGACGAGCTGCGCGGACTCTACCGGGACATGGTTCTGACCCGCCGTTTCGACGCCGAGGCCACCGCCCTCCAGCGTCAGGGCGAGCTGGGTCTGTGGGCGTCCCTGCTGGGTCAGGAGGCGGCGCAGATCGGCTCCGGCCGGGCCCTGCGCGACGACGACTACGTCTTCCCGACCTACCGCGAACACGGTGTCGCCTGGTGCCGCGGGGTCGACCCGACGAAGCTGCTGGGGATGTTCCGCGGGGTCAACCACGGCGGCTGGGACCCCACGAGCAACAACTTCCACCTCTACACCATCGTCATCGGCTCGCAGACCCTGCACGCCACCGGCTACGCCATGGGCGTGGCCAAGGACGGCGCCGACTCGGCCGTGATCGCCTACTTCGGCGACGGCGCGTCCAGCCAGGGCGATGTGGCCGAATCGTTCACCTTCTCCGCGGTCTACAACGCGCCGGTGGTCTTCTTCTGTCAGAACAACCAGTGGGCGATCTCGGAGCCGACCGAGCGGCAGACCCGGGTCCCGCTGTACCAGCGCGCCCAGGGCTACGGCTTCCCCGGCGTCCGGGTCGACGGCAATGACGTGCTGGCCTGTCTCGCGGTCACCCGCTGGGCGCTGGAGCGGGCCAGGAACGGCGAGGGCCCGACCCTGGTGGAGGCGTTCACCTACCGGATGGGCGCGCACACCACCTCCGACGATCCCACCAAGTACCGCCACGACGACGAGCGGGCCGCCTGGGAGGCGAAGGACCCGATCCTGCGGCTGCGGCGGCATCTGGAGCGGGAGGGCCACGCCGACGAGGCGTTCTTCACGGCCCTGGACGAGGAGAGCGACGTACTGGCCCGGCGGGTCCGCGAGTCGGTCCGCTCGATGCCCGACCCGGACCCGATGGCCATGTTCGACCATGTGTACGCGGACGGGCACGCGCTCGTCGACGAGGAGCGGGCGCAGTTCGCCGCGTACCAGGCGTCCTTCGCGGACGCCCCCGAGACCGGTTCGCAGGGTTCGCAGGGTTCGCACGGAGAGGGGCACTGATCGTGGCCGTCCAGAAACTACCCCTCGCCAAGGCGCTGAACGAATCCCTCCGTACGGCGCTGGAGAACGACCCCAAGGTCCTCGTGATGGGTGAGGACGTCGGAAAGCTCGGCGGGGTCTTCCGGATCACCGACGGGCTCCAGAAAGACTTCGGCGAGGACCGGGTGATCGACACCCCGCTCGCCGAGTCCGGGATCATCGGGACCGCGATCGGCCTGGCCCTGCGCGGCTACCGCCCGGTGGCCGAGATCCAGTTCGACGGCTTCGTCTTCCCCGCGTACGACCAGATCGTCACCCAGCTCGCGAAGATGCACGCCCGCGCGCTCGGCCTGGTCAAGCTGCCGGTCGTGATCCGGATTCCGTACGGCGGCGGGATCGGCGCGGTCGAGCACCACAGCGAGTCGCCGGAGGCACTCTTCGCCCATGTCGCCGGGTTGAAGATCGTCTCGCCCTCGAACTCGTCCGACGCCTACTGGATGCTCCAGCAGGCCATCCAGTCCGACGACCCGGTGATCTTCTTCGAGCCGAAGCGGCGCTACTGGGACAAGGGCGAGGTCGACACCGAGGCGATCCCCGGACCGCTGCACCAGGCCCGGGTCGTCCGGGAGGGCGACCGGATCACCCTCGCGGCGTACGGGCCGATGGTGAAGGTCTGTACGGAGGCAGCGGCGGCGGCGGCCGAGGAGGGCGTCTCGGCCGAGGTACTGGATCTGCGGTCCATGTCGCCGATCGACTTCGACGCGATCCAGCGGTCGGTGGAGAAGACCGGCAGGCTGGTGGTGGTGCACGAGGCGCCCGTGTTCTACGGCTCGGGCGCGGAGATCGCCGCCCGGATCACCGAGCGGTGCTTCTACCACCTGGAGGCACCGGTGCTGAGGGTCGGCGGTTTCCACGCCCCCTACCCGCCGGCGCGGCTGGAGGAGGAGTACCTCCCGGGTCTCGACCGGGTGCTCGACGCCGTCGACCGCGCGCTGGCGTACTGAGGGAAGAGGGAGTGCCGAGAACATGACGGAGAACACCGCTCACCGCTTCCGTGAGTTCAAGATGCCCGATGTGGGCGAGGGACTCACCGAGGCGGAGATCCTCAAGTGGTACGTCCAGGTCGGTGACACGGTCACCGACGGCCAGGTGGTCTGCGAGGTCGAGACCGCGAAGGCGGCGGTCGAGCTGCCGATCCCGTACGACGGTACGGTGCACGAACTCCGCTTCCCGGAGGGCACGACGGTCGACGTCGGCCAGGTGATCATCTCGGTGGACGTGGTACCGGGCGGGGCCGCCTCGGGGGAGGCCCCCGCCGCGACCCCGGCCGCCGCGCCGCGTACCGAGGCCCCCGCCGCGCCGGAGCCGGAGGAGGAGGCCGCGCCCAAGGGGCGGCAGCCGGTACTCGTCGGCTACGGGGTCGCGGAGACCTCGACCCGGCGCAGGCCGCGCAAGGCCCCGGCGGCCGGCGGTACGGCTCCCGCGTCGGCGCCGCCCGTCGCGCAGGTGCCGGAGCAGGCCGCCGCGGCGGCGGTCCAGGGCGAGCTGAACGGCCACGGCACGCCGCCCCCGGGCGAGTTCCCGGCCGCTCCGGTCGCCCGCCCGCTGGCGAAGCCGCCGGTCCGGAAGCTGGCCAAGGACCTCGGGGTCGATCTGACCGAGGTCACCCCGACCGGCCCGGACGGGATCATCACCCGGGACGACATCCGCGCCGCCGTCGCCCCGGCCGAGGCCCCGGCACCCGCCGCCGCGGCTGCGGAACCCGGTCCCGAGCCGGTGTCCGCGGGCGGCCCGGCCGTCGCGGCGGCCGGTGCGCGGGAGACCCGTATCCCGGTCAAGGGGGTACGGAAGGCGACGGCGGCGGCCATGGTCGGCAGCGCCTTCACGGCACCGCACGTCACCGAGTTCATCACCTTCGACATCACCCGGACGATGAAGCTCGTCGACGAGCTGAAGGCCGATCCGGAACTGGCCGGGGTCCGGGTCAATCCGCTGCTGATGATCGCCCGCGCGGTCCTGGTCGCGGTGAAGCGGAACCCGGGGATCAACGCGTCCTGGGACGAGGCGGCCCAGGAGATCGTCCAGAAGCACTACGTCAATCTGGGCATCGCGGCGGCCACCCCGCGCGGTCTGATCGTGCCGAACATCAAGGACGCGCAGGCCAAGACGCTGCCCGAACTGGCGGCGGCGCTGGGCGAGCTGGTCTCGGTGGCCCGGGACGGCAAGACCACCCCGGCCGCGATGCAGGGCGGCACGCTCACCATCACCAATGTCGGTGTCTTCGGTGTCGACACCGGGACCCCGATCCTCAACCCGGGCGAGTCCGCGATCCTCGCGGTCGGCGCGATCAAGCTCCGGCCCTGGGTGCACAAGGGGAAGGTGAGGCCGCGTCAGGTCACGACGCTGGGGCTCTCCTTCGACCACCGGCTGGTCGACGGCGAACTCGGCTCCCGCTTCCTTGCGGACGTGGCGGCGGTGCTGGAGCGGCCCAAGCGGCTGATCACCTGGGTCTGATCTTTGGAGCGACCCCGGGTACAGCTGACCCGGGTACGGCGAAGCCCCGTGACAAGGCACATTGTCACGGGGCTTCGGCCGTTCTGAGGCCGGTCGGCCGGATCAGCCGGTCGGCCGGTGGCCGGATCAGTCGCGCTGGGCGTCCGCCGGGAGCGACCGCAGCTTCATCGACTTGGCGGACGACGACTTGAAGCCGTAGTCCAGCAGCTTGGCCGCGTCGTTGAAGCGGTCCTTGCCGTTGAGGGCGACGCCGATGTACGTCTTGCCGTTACGGGTGGCGGCGAAGACCAGGCAGGGCCCGGCGGCCGTGCCCGTACCCGTCTTCAGGCCGACCGCGCCCTTGTAGGAGCCGAGCAGCAGGTTGGTGTTCTTCCAGGTGTACGTGCGCTTCTTGCCGTTCGACGCGGTCGCCACGGCCGTGTAGGTCGGGGCCTTCACGATGTCGCGGAAGGTGGCGTTGGAGAAGGCGTGCTGGGAGAGCTTCGCCAGTTCGAGGGGCGTGGTGTAGTTCTGCCCGCCGGGCGAGATGCCGTCGAAGGAGTCGAACTTGGTGTTCTTCAGGCCGAGCTGGGCGGCCTTCTTGTTCATATTGCCGATGAACGACTTGGTCCGGGCGGCGGTGGTGCTGCCGGTGCCGAAGGTGTCGGCGAGGGCGTAGGCCGCGTCGCAGCCGGACGGCAGCATCAGCCCGGAGAGCAGCTGCCGGACCGTCAGGGTGTCGCCGACCTTGAGCTGGGCGGAGCTGCCGCCCTCGCGGATCACATAGTCGACATAGGTCTTCTTGATGGTGATCTTGCGATTGAGGTCGACCTTGGGCGTCGTCAGAACGGTGGCCGCGGTCACGATCTTCGTCGTGCTGGCCATCTGGCGGCGGGTGTCCCGGTCCTTCCAGTACAGCGCCTTGCCGTTGGCGTTGTCGATCAGGATGGCGCCCTTGGCGCTGATCGTCGGCACGGCCGGGGCCGCCGTCGCGGAGGACGCGGCGAGCGGGGAGGCACCGAGCAGGAGTCCGCTGGTGAGGACCACGGTGGCGGCTCTGCGCGCGCGCACGCTGCTGAGTATCAAAAGAAACGCTCCGAAAAAGGGCGATTGCTACGAATGCGTCGAATGTCTGCTATCGGGAAAAGCTGAGGTCTTACGAGAATTTGGGGGACCCGAGTGGCCGAAGAGCCGCCAGGGGTCGACGTGTTAGACGCCCCACCGGTTCGAATGGATGCACGGATCAACAATGTTTTTTCCGCCACTCGGACACCCCCTGGGCATGCGTCTGTGTTGTATCTAAGCTGTGCGCATGGCCGCCCCCGCTTCCGTACCCGCCGCTGCCCCGACGCCCCCCGCGCCCGTCCCGCCCACCCCGCCGACGCCCGTTCCGCCCGCGGCCGAGCGGGTCTACGTCCATGTCAAGCAGGGCGTGCTCGACCGGCGTTACGCGGGCGGCACCCTGCTCACCGAAGGGGAGCTGGCCGACGCGGTGGGCGTCTCCCGGACCCCCGTCCGCGAGGCGCTGCTCAAGCTGGAGGTCGAGGGGCTGATCAAGCTCTACCCGAAGAAGGGCGCCCTGGTCCTCCCCGTGTCGGCGCAGGAGATCGCCGATGTGGTGGAGACCCGGCTGCTGGTCGAGGAGCACGCGGCCCGTAAGGCCGTACCCGCGTCGCCCCGGCTGATCGCCCGGCTCGAAGAGCTGCTGGAGCAGCAGAAGCGGCAGGGAGAGGCCGGGGATCTGGCCGCCGTCGCCGTCACCGACCGCAACTTCCATCTGGAGATCGTCCGCAGCGGCGGCAACGCGATCCTCTCCCGGCTCTACGAGCAGCTGCGCGACCGCCAGCTCCGGATGGGCGTGGCCGTGATGCACGCCCACCCCGACCGGATCGCCAAGAACGTCGCCGAGCACGGCGAGATCCTGGCGGCGCTGCGGGCCGGGGACCCGGACGCGGCGGCGGCGATGATCCACCGCCATGTCGGCTGGTTCAACAGTCTGGCCAGGGGCGATCTCCGATGAGCCGGCCGACCCCCGGCCCACCGGGCGGCGCCTCCGACCCCTCCGGACCATCGGGCCCCTCGGGTTCCCCCGGCTCCCCCCGCCCGTCCGGATCCTCGGGCCCCTCGGGCTCGTCCGGCTCGTCCGGCGTCTCCGGTGCTTCCGGTGCTTCGGGGCCGATATCTCTCCCCGGTGACCCGCCCGGTGGCCGCCGCGCCGCCGTGATGTGGGGCATCGGGGTCGCCGTCTACTTCGTCGCGGTGATCTTCCGTACGTCCCTCGGGGTCGCCGGACTCGACGCCGCCGAACGCTTCGACGTCAACGCCTCCGCGCTCTCCGCCTTCTCCATCCTCCAGCTGCTGGTCTACGCGGGGATGCAGATCCCGGTGGGCCTGCTGGTCGACCGGCTCGGCACGAAGAAGGTGCTGGCGATGGGCGCGGCCCTGTTCACCGCCGGACAGCTCGCCTTCGCCCTCTCCCCCTCCTACGGCACGGCGCTCGCCGCCCGCGCCCTGCTGGGCTGCGGCGACGCGATGACCTTCATCAGTGTGCTGCGGCTCGGGACCCGCTGGTTCCCGGCCCGGCGCGCACCGCTGATCGGGCAGGTCGCGGCGCTCTTCGGCATGACCGGGAACCTGGTTTCCACGGTGCTGCTCTCCCGGTTCCTGACCGACTTCGGCTGGGGTGCGACCTTCGGCGGCAGCTCGGTCGCCGGGGCGGTCGTCCTGGTCCTGGTGCTCTGCTTCCTCAAGGACCACCCCGAGGGGTACGAACCGGCGCCCGCGCGCCACCGGGGCGCGGCGTTCGTCCGCCGCCAGATCGCCGACTCCTGGCGCGAGCCCGGTACCCGGCTCGGGATGTGGGTCCACTTCACGACCCAGTTCCCGGCGATGGTCTTCATGCTGCTCTGGGGCCTGCCGTTCCTGGTGGAGTCCGAGGGCCTGACCCGGGACACGGCGGGGGCGCTGCTGACCCTGATCGTGCTGGTGAGCATGGTGATCGGACTGGTCTTCGGCCAGATCATCGCCCGGCACCACAAGGCCCGGCTGCCGCTGGCGCTGGGCACCGTGATCGGTACGGCCGCAGTCTGGGCCGCGGTCCTCGGCTGGCCCGGGGAACGCGCCCCGCTCTGGCTGCTGATCACTCTCGGTACAGTCCTCGGTGCCTGCGGACCGGCCTCGATGATCGGCTTCGACTTCGCCCGCCCGGCGAACCCGCCGGAGCGGCAGGGCACGGCGTCGGGCATCGTCAACGTCGGCGGCTTCACCGCGTCGATGACGACACTGCTGGCGGTCGGACTGCTGCTGGACGCGAGCGGCGGCGACTACCGGACCGCGTTCGCCAGTGTCTTCGTCCTCCAGGCGCTGGGCGTCGCGCAGATCCTGCGGCTCCGGGTCCGGACGGCCCGTCGCGAACGGGAACGGCTGGTGGCGAGCAGGGTGGAGGCGGTCCACGTACCGGCGAAGGCGTAACGCTTCTCCTGGTACGGGATCGAAGGCGCCGCTCCCCGTACGGGCATCGGGGCTCACGGGCTCGCGCGGGAGGGTGCCCCGCGAGGAGGACGCGGGCGCGCGCGAGCGGCGAAGGGCTGGTGGCCCCCGGCGGCACCGGCCGGACGACCGGCGGCACCGGATCGCCGAAGTGCCGGCTCACCGGACTCGTCGGCTCACCGGCCGTCCCGGTGCGGCCGACGCCTCACGGGGTGACGGCGAAGGCGCCCAGGATCGCCGCGCCCAGCTCCTGGTCCCCGTCGATCTTCACCCGGTCCGCGACCGCGCCGTACCGCACCCGGCCGCACGCCAGGCGGTAGTACGTCTCCCAGTCGGTGGCCAGGCTCACCACGGGACCCAGCGACGGCGAACCGTCGATCGAGCCGCGCCCGTCGGCATTGACCCGGACCGTCCGCAGGAACTCCACCGGACCGTGGACATCGATCACCACGGCCGAGAGCGGCGGGGCGCCCGCGTCCTTGGCGACCACCTTCGGCAGCGCCTCCAGCAGCACGTCACGGGTGATCAGCGCGCCCGGCGAGTCCAGATTCCCCGGCTGCCCCAGGGCCGTCCGCAGATCCTGCTCGTGCACCCAGCTGTCGAAGGCGCGCATCCGCATCGCCAGCTCCAGCGTCTGCTCGGCCCCCAGCGGCGCCCGAACCAACGCGTCGGGCGCCCGGTTCTCGTTCCGCAGCTGACGGGCGCGGCGGATCAGGACGTACTCCAGCTCGGCGACCATCTCCGGGGACGTGTGGTGCCGCCGGACGTCGACCTGCATCTCCATGTACCGCGCGAAGTCGCTCTTCACGTGGTACAGATCGCGCGGCAGGGTGTGAATCGGCCGGGGGTCGCCGAGGAACTCGGTCTCCAGCCCTATGACATGCGAGACCACGTCCCGGACCGACCAGGCGGGGCACGGCGTGGGCCGGTTCCACTCGCCCTCGACGAGCGGCGTCACCAGCTCCGCTATCGACTCGACGGCGTGGGTCCAGGCATCGGCGTAGGTCTGGAGGCTGGGATGGACGGTCACGGGACCCCTCGACGGTTCTGCGGTGGCTGGCTGGCGGTGATTGCTGCTGTGAACGGGACGGGGCGGGCGTTGTCGGGCACGGGCGGGGGAGGTTCGACAGTAAAAGCTACGCTGCCGGACTGCGGCCCGGCAGGGCTTTCACATCACGATCGTAGGCCCGACGGCAAGGCCGGAGTACCCCGGGAAGCCAGGACGGCGAGGGTACGCCACGTCCTCCTCCCGGCCGGGAGGCCCGCTCCCCCTCGTCGGCGGGCGGCCGGCGAGGGCTGACCCGCCGTCAGCGCAGGGCGACCGCGGCACTCGACCGGTCGGTGACGATCCGTACCGCGAACCCGGCCAACGCGGTCCCCATCGCATAGCCGTACACCCGCTGCCAGACGGGGTTCCGGGCGAAGAACCCGGCGACGGAACCGGCGGTCACGATGAAGAACGCGTTCCCCGCGACACCGACCGCGATCTGCGTCAGCCCCAACACCAGACCCTGAAGAGCGACATGCCCCCGTTCCGGATCGACGAACTGCGGCAGCAGGGATATGTAGAGGATGGCGATCTTGGGGTTGAGCAGACAGGTCAGCAGCCCCATCAGAAACAGCTTCAGCGGCCGGTCCGGGGTCAGCTCCTGGTTCGCGACCGCCGACCGCCCGCCCGAGCGGATCATCTTCCAGGCCAGCCAGAGCAGATACCCGGCCCCCGCCAGCTTGATCGCCAGATAGATCTCCGGCACCAACGCGAACACGGCGGCGATCCCGGCGGCCACGGCGACGAGATAGACCACGAACCCGACCGCGACCCCGGCCAGCGAGATCATCCCGGCGGTACGCCCCTGGAGGACGGAACGGGACACCAGATAGATCATGTTCGGCCCCGGCGTCAGCACCATGCCCAACGCCACCAGACCGATCCCCGCGATGGCCCCCAGCTCGATCACAGCACTCCCCCCGTCCGCCCACTCACCCAGTCGCGCCGCGCCACAAGAAGCTCCCCGGTAACAACTCGGCGCGTCACGCGGGTATTCCCGCCCGATGGATAGGTTGGGCACGGCCCCCGATCCGACGACCGGGAACGGAGCACCATGGCCGGCCGTACCTTTGGCGGCATCACCGTGACGACCCCCGTCCTGGACGAGCCCGGCCTGTATCTGGCCAGGGTCGATTCGCTGGACAGCCCCCGCGGCGACGTACGGGACTTCGCGTACGGGGACATCGGCCTGCGCGCGCTCGCCCTCGACGGCGTGCGGCTCGTCACCGGCAGGATCAGCGACGTCCGCGCGGAACGCGTCGAGTTCGACTCCGTCGACCTCCACGGGGTCGAGATCACCGGCAGCGACCTCGGTGCCGTCCGCTGGCGCCAAAGCAGGCTCACCCGGGTCCACGTCCGCGACTGCAAGATCCTGGGCGCCGTGCTGGACGGCATCGTGCTGGACGACGTGCTCTTCGAGAAGTGCCGCTTCGACTACTCCGTCTTCGAGAAGGTCCGGGCCGCCGGTCCGGTCGCCTTCGTCGGCTGCGCCTTCACCGAGGCCGTGTTCACCGGCTGCGACATGTCCGGCGCCGTGTTCTCGGAGTGCGGACTCGGTCTGACCGAGTTCGGTGGCGGGCGGTACCGGGGCACCGATCTGCGGGGCAACGACCTCGCGCGGATCCGGGGTGTCGCCAACCTGGCGGGGGTACGTATCGCCCCAGGCCAGGAGCCGGATCTGGCCCGGGCCCTCGTGAACGAACTCGGTATCACCGTCGGGGACGACTGACCAGGGCGCGGACCCCGGCCCGGCTCGGTGCGTGCGGTGGTGTCGTACACCGGGCGGGCGGGACGCGTCCGGGCCCGCGCGGGCGGCGGCCGTCAGTGCGGGGGGCGGCTTCCGGTGGTCGTCGGCGGTTGCTCCCGGAACAGTGGCTTGTCGCGGTGCAGCCGGGATCGTACGCGGTCGTAGGAGGGGCGGCGGAGCTTCGGCGGTCTGCCCTCGGCGGCGCGGCGGCGCCAGCCGTCGTACACCTGGGGCACCAGGATGCCGCGCGCCGCCCGCAACTGCGCCCGCGTCGGGTAGTACGGGTCGATCTCGGCCTCCACCTCCCCGGTGCGGTAGTCGGCGCTCTTGTCGCTCAGTACCAGCGCCCGCGCGTGCACGGCGCCGCCGACCTCGAAGACGTGGTCGTTGTAGACGGAGTGGACGATGCCGTGGGCCCGCAGGTCACCGGTGACGTGGACGGAGCCCCAGGACACCAGGTCCCGCAGCACCAGATCGCCGAGCACGACCAGCATGCCCGTGCCGGAGATCCGGTCGTCGAGGAAGCCGTGCACCACCAGGTCGCCGTCCACGACCAACGAGACGTCCAGATCGGTGTCCTCCGGAAGGACCAGGTCGCCTTCGTGGCGGTACCAGCCGTAGTTCTGGGCGAGGTGACCGGCGATCTGTCCGCCGGTCCGCCGGGCGAGCGCCGGGGCGTCGGACAGCGGATCGAACCGGGCCCGCCAGGTGGACAGGGTCAGCACGTCTCATCCGTTCCGGTCCGGTGCTCCCGGACCTCCAGTGCCAGCCGGGCCTCCTCGGCCCAGTACCGGTCGGGCCCGTCCGCCAGGGCCAGGAGCGCGGCCTCGCACAGCTCGGGGTTGCGCAGCAGGTTGTAGACCCGAATGCCCGCGCGGGCCCAGCGGACCTGGACCTCGGGCGGCAGGGCGGGGTTGGCCGCCAGGGCTTCGACGTGGTCGGTGCGCTCGCCCCGGTCGACCTCCCCGGCGCAGTCGGCGAGCACCCGGGGCGGCACATGACGGTTGGCGACCGCGCCCCGCAGCCAGTAGACGGGGCTGTGGACCATCGCGGTCAGCACCTCCTCGACCGGTGCCGTGCCCAGGGCGCGGCCGATCGCCGTATGACTGGCGCGTTCCTCCTCGCCGTCGAGCAGGCCCGCGCAGTAGTCGAGCGCGAAGCGGGCCATCAGCTCCGGCGGCCAGTTGGGTCCGCTGACGGCGTTGCCCGGGTGGAAGCCGGACGGCCCGCGTTCGTACAGACGGCGCAGCGTCCCGGGCGGTGTCGCGGGGTGGTCCAGCAGGGCGAACACGAGCGGGCGCTTGCCGAGGCCGAAGGAACCGGTGTCGGGGTCGTCGGGGTGCCATCTCTCCAGCAGGCCGTCCGCCAGCCGGGCCAGCGCCTCGGGCGGCGCGTCGGCGTTCTCGGCGAGGGCGTTCCGTACCTCGGGGTCGTCGTCGTCCGCGAGTGAGATCAGCGATATCACCGGGGTGAACCGGTTGGCCGCCGCGCGCCGTCTGACCCCGGCGTTCAGGTCGCCGGCGAAGACCGAGAGGGCGAGCGGGTCCCGGTTGCGGCACTCCTCGGCCGCCAGCGCGCGTACCTCCGGGTCCAGGTCGCGGGCGAGGGCGGCCACCAGGGGCGCGATCACCTCGGGCCCGGCCCGCCGCACCGCGTTCCGCCGTACCACGGGGTCCTCGTCGGTGAACTCCGCGCCGCCCCCGTGCCCGAGGGCGGCCACCACCCGTCTGACCCTCGGGTCCTCGTCGGCGGCCAGCGACCGCAGCACCGCCGGGTCCGTGTCCGCCCTGCGGGCCACGGTCAGCCGGACGTCCCCCGCCGCGTCGCCCGCCAGCCGCCTGACGAGGCCCTCGGGCAGTTCCTCCCGGCCCGCCAGGGCGCGGCGGACCGCCGTCGCCCCGTCCCCGGCCAGCTTCTTCAGCGCCCGGCGCGGAGTGTTCCGGTGCACCGCCGCCACCCGGCGCACCGAGGCGTCGGGGTGTGTCGCGTACCCGGCCAGCCGGGCGGCGGGGGCGGCGGGTTCGGCCGCCAGCGCGCGGGTCACCCCCCACCACGCCTCGCCCCGGTCCGCCGCCCATCCGGCCAACTCCTCGGCCAGCTCCGGCGGCAGCCCGATCCTGGAGGCGACGATCCGGGCGATCCGGGGATCCGGCTCCGCCAGCTCCCGCAACCGCTCCGGCGGCGTCCCCGGCCGCCAGGCCGCGGCCACCCGTTCACCGACGCCGTCGACCGTCATACGCCCCGCCCCTCACGCCCCGGCTGCCCCCGGCCCCCTGGCCGCACCGGTCGGCGGCCGTCCCCACGACCACCGTGCCCCGATCCTGACACGGCCCACTGACAGTCCCCCGGGACGCGCTAGTTCGGCTGCTCCCAGACGGTCACGGCGAGCCGGACGGGGGGCGGGAAGGAGGGGGCGTCGGCGGTCGGCGTACCGCCCTCGATGTAGGTGTCACCCGGTCGGCATTGCGGTGCCACGCGAGGTATCACCTCGGGTAGTAGTGCCGGTATGAAGATCAGCGTGAGTCTTCCCGAGGGGGATGTCGCCTTCCTCGACGAATACGCGGCCGCCACGGCCGCCGACTCCCGGTCGGCGGTGATCCACACCGCGATCGAGCTGCTGCGCGCCTCCGAGCTGGAGCGTGACTACGCACAGGCGTGGCAGGACTGGGAACAGGACGAAACCGTGGCGGACTGGGATCTCGTGACAGGAGACGGTCTCTCCGATGCGACGCGGTGACGTCTACCTGAACGACTTCTGACGGCCGGTTCCGGTGGGCTGGACCGAGACTCGAAGGCTCAGGCCGAGCAGGTACGCGCTGTCGCGGTCGAGCGATTGTCTCACCGGATCGGCGCGGTCACGGGCGAACAACTCGTTCAACTGGATGCGGCGCTCCGTTTGCATCTCGGGCTCTAGTGCCGCATCAGGCAACGTTCACCTCTTCGGGCGTCGATTGACAGTCGGCCAGACGTCCGCATCCAGTCGTCGGAACGTAACTGCGTCGGCTAGTACTCACGTAGGGTGCCCGGATGTTCAATCGGCTTGAGGTCAGCGTGTTGCCACCGGGACCCCGATGGGCTGCCCAGTTGTCTTTCCGGATCGATGGCGAGGAAGTGGTAGCTGCGGTGATCGGAGAGGGAGGCCGCGGCCCGTTTGTCGAGGAGGCGTTGCCGGCCCAGGGTCAGGGGCCACTCTGGGCGATCGGCGAGGGGCGTCGTGTAGTACTGGGTGAGCCCGAGTGCACGGGCGGATGCTGTGGCTATTTGTCTGTGTTCGTGCAGCGTCACGGTGGGATCGTGGAGTGGTCCGACTGGCAGGTACCCGTTGACGAGGCGCAGCCTCCGGGTTTTCACTTCGACGCCGATCAGTACGACGCCGAACTAACCCGCGCGCTGACCAAGTTTGCCTCGTAGCAGTCCGCCGCGTGGGTAGTTCCCCTGTCAGGGTCCCTGTGCCGGGCTAGTTCGGCTGCTCCCAGACGGTCACGGAGAGCCGGACGGGGCCGTTGGTCGGGGCGGCCACGGTTCGTACGTAGGCGGTGCGTCCGTCCTGGGTCTGTACGCAGAACCGGGCGCCCCGGGTCAGCTCGGCGTGGTAGCCGCCGTTCTTCTCGATCCGCTCGGCGCACTCGGCCTCGCCGGGGACCGGGCCGGAGCCGGGAGGCAGGGGCGCCAGGACCAGAGCGCTGTCCTCGGTACCGATCGTCGGGTCGCCCGAGGTGGCGCCGATATTGATGTCCGCACCCTTGAAGCTCTGGCCGACGATCGGGGGCGCGGAGTCGAGGTCGATCTCCTCGCCGCCGTGGGTGAGTTCGATCCGCACCTCCCCGGAGAACCGGACCTTCGGCGGAGTCCCCTTCTCCGGGGCCGCCGTCGCGGTGGCCGCCGCGCCCTTGCCCGTACCGCCCGCGCCCGACGGCTCCTTGTCCGAGGACGATCCCCGGCCGCTGACCAGTAGCGTCACGATGATTCCGGTGACCGGTATGACGATGCCGACCAGCCACCACGCCCAACGCGGCTGCTGCGGCCGGGGCGGCGGCGGGCCGGGGTAGGGCGGCATCGGGTGGGTGCGCGGTGGGAAGCCCTCGGGCCCGGTCGTCATGGGAACCCAACCTACGACCGGCGTGTTTCCTTCAACAACCGTGACTCGTACGTTGGTTCAGGGGCACGGGCCCGGTCGCCGGGCGGCCGGTGGTGTCGTCGGCAGCGGCTTCGGCGGGTAGCTGCGCAGGACGAGCGATGTGGCGACCTGTCCGTAGCGGGCCAGGGAGTCCACGATCTGTTCCAGGCGTTCGGCGTGCGAGCAGTGGACGTCGAGCAGCAGGCAGTCCTCGCCGGTGATCCGGAGCGTCGAGACGATCTCGGGGGTCTCGGTGGCCAGGGCGAGCGCCGGGGCGAGCCGGACGGGCGTGGTGCGGAGCCGGATGACCGCGTGGATGTTCAGACCGACCTCGGCCGGGGCGACGACGGCCCGGTAGCCGGTGATGATCCCGAGTTTCTCCAGGCGCTGGATCCGGGCGGCTGCGGCCGGCTGGGAGAGCCCGACCCGGCGGCCGACCTCGGCGCCGGTGAGGCGCCCGTCGTTCTGGAGGAGTTCCAGGACGGCCCGGTCGATCGGGTCGAGTGATTCCATCGCCGTCGCCCCCACTTTCTTTGAGATCGCTTGCCGGGGCCCGATTCCGTCGCCGTTCCGTCGAGAATCGCCCCGAGGCGCCCCCGTATCGGCGGGGCCCTAGACGGAAAGGGCGGCAGACGATGGTCGCGTACGTCATCATCCCCGGGATCTACGGTTCGGACGAGCGCCACTGGCAGAGCCGGTGGGAACGGCGCTGGGGCCCCTCGGCGGTCCGGACCGCCCCGGCCTCGTGGAGCGAGCCCGATCTGCCGGACTGGGTCGCCGCGATCCAGTCCGCCTACGAGATCGCCGCCGGGCGCGACCACCGGGTGGCGCTGGTGGCGCACAGCCTCGGCTGCTGGGCGGTCGCGCACTGGCTGCGGGAGACCCGCCCCGACGCGGTGACGACCTTCCTCGTCGCGCCGCCCGACACCCACGACCCCCGCTTCCCGCGCGACGCGGCCCCGACCTTCGTGAACCTGGACGCGCTTCCCCTGCCGGGCCCGAGCCTGCTGGTGGCCAGCGACGACGATCCGTACTGCGACGCGGAGACATCCCTGTCCCTCGCGAAGGGCTGGCAGACGCGGGCCCTCCTTCTTGAGGGCCGGGGTCACATCAACTCGGACAGCGGCCTGGGGGAGTGGGCGGAGGGGCTGGAACTTCTGCGGGGGCTCGTAGACGGCGACGGCGACGGCGGCAGCGACGGTTGATCGGGGCGGGCGCGGGACGGCCCCGCCGCGCCGGGCCTGCCGGAGTGACGGGGCCGCCGACGCGCGGTGCCTTGCTCAGGCGCCGCGAAAACCGTGGGTCTTGACGCCGTCGACGAACGCGGCGAAGGCGGTGGCAGTGACGGCGAGAGCCGGTCCTGTGGGGTTCTTGGAGTCGCGGACCGGGACCGTGCCGTGGGGTATGGCGAGGTTGGTGGCGACCTCGACGCAGTCGCCGCCGTTGCTGCTGTAGGAGGACGTGCACCAGATCGGGGTGTCCGGCGAGGCCGTCACGGCGCGACCAACTCGCCGGACCGGATGCCCGCGACGAAGACCGTGAAGGCGGGTGCGGGGATGGTGAGGGTGGGCCCGTCCGGGAGTTTGGAGTCCCGGACGGGCACGATGCCGTACGTGTCGGCCAGGTTGGCGGCGACTTGGACGCAGGCGCCGCCGTTGCTGCTGTACGAGGACGTGAAGAACTCGGGCGCGGTCACGATGACGCCTTTCGCAGGGGTCAACCCGGCTCAGGGTACGGCGGTTTCAAATAGCCTTGAAGTCGCCGGTCTTGACGCCTGTGACGAAGGCCGAAAACGCCTGCTCGCGGACGGCGAGCGATGGGCCCGTCGGGTTCTTGGAGTCGCGGACCGGGACGAGGCCGGTTATCGCGATGTGGTCGGGGGCCCACTCGACGCAGGAGCCGCCGCTGCCGCTGTAGGAAGACTTGATCCAGTTCAGGGGGTCGGTCGTCACAACGTGCCCTTTCGTACCTGATTGATCATGGCCACAGATTCCGCTTGCGAGGGCGCCTCTGTCTGTAGCTGATGGTAGGCCCTCACCAACGGCAGGACGGCGGTGATCTCACGCTCCAAGTAGCCCTGCGTCTGCGACTCGACATAGGCGAGTACGGAGCGGTCGGTGAGGGTCAGCAAGTGAACTAGTCGGTTCAGCGGCCGTCGCTCGCCCATACTGAACGGCACGATCTGGAGCGATGTGTTCGGCTGCTCGGCGAACTCGATCAGATGCTCCAACTGTGCCTTCATGGCTTGGGGTCCGCCGATCTCTCGCCGAATACAGCTCTCGTCCAGGACCGCGATCAGCAAGGGTGGCAGCGGCCGACGAGCCAGGGCGGTCTGGCGCTCTATCAAGAAGTCGACCCGCTCGGCTGCCTGATCTCCGGTAAGAGTGCCCCGCTTGACATGCCCGGCCTCAATGGCTGTTGAGTACTCGCGAGTCTGAAGCGGCCCAGGAATGACGCCGACGTCGAACAGTCGGATCTCCGCCGCCCGGCCCTCGTAGCCGACGTACTCCGGAAAGCCTTCCAAGAGGGCTCCGTGCCGGATCTCCCGCCACTGCCGTTCGAACGTGTCTACGGATCCTTCGAGGCCGAACATGCTGTCGGCGCCCTGCGCAAACCGGCGAGTTGGCGGTTTACGGCCGGTTTCGACGGCCGAGATATGGCGGCCGGAATAGCCCATTCGTTCGGCCAGCTCGTCCTGTGTCCAGCCCCGCTTCTCGCGCGCGCTGCGTAAACGCGCTCCGAACGCCTCTCGCGGGCTGCCCTGAGGGTTCAGCTCTTTACGGTTCACCAATGTGTCCTCCTCGGATGAGTGCGTTGAAGAGGCTTCAACTCTAGGCAACTCTGAAGCTCCGTGTAGTGGAAACGCTACGGAGAGGAATGGTCATGCCTGTTGTCGACAGTCCGGCCCGTGAGTCCCAGTTGGACGCTCTGATCGCGGCCGGTGGTTACTGGGGGCTCGCGCCGGACTGGGTGCCGCGTGCCGGGTACGTCCGGGACCGGGACACCCTCATCAGGGCTCTGGCCGCCCTGCGGCGGTTGGTGCAGAACGAGACGGCGCGGCTGCGGAGGAGGCGGACCTGTGCGTACTGACGAGCATGCTCCCGACTGGCGGCCGGAGATCGGTGGGAACGCGCGGGACGCGGCGCGGAACAAGGTGGGGCGGGTGATGGACCGTACGCGTGGCCGGTACTGGCTCCGCCCCATCGGGGGTGGGATCGAGTGGGACGTGCCCGTCACGGATCTGCGTCCCGTCACCACCGCCGAACTCCTCGCCGAAGCCGTGGCCGAGGCCAACAAGCGGTCGGGAAAGGGGGATCTGGGATGACCGACCAGCCCACCGGGTGCCCCCATTGCCGGGAACTCATCGAGGACGAGCGGGCGGCGAAGGCTGCCGGTGATCAGTCGCTGGCCGTCGACTGCCGCGTACTCCTGCAACGGCACCGGGACGTCGAACACCACCGGCCCCGCACGGCCGAGGACTGAACCACCCCGCACGAAGGACTCCCCCGGCGGACCCGCCGACCCTCCGCCGGGGGAACCATGGAGAACACCCGCCATGACCCGCGACGCCCTGCTATCCCAGGCGCCCGAGCCCGTCGACGCCATCTGCGTCCAATGCGGGCAACGAACCTGCGCACCCGTCGAAGTCGGGGTCATAGACCGCACCAGCGGCCCGCCCGTCGTGCTGCACGCCTGCCCCCGCTGCGTACTCGCCCACACCGCCGGACCCACCCCTGACGAGGATGTCAGCGGCGGGCGGTCCAGATCGCGCCCAGCGGCGTGAGGCCGAGCGCGCGGGCGACGGACCGGGAGGCGTGGTTGTCCGCCTCGGTGCTGTAGAAGAGCACGGGCTTTGTCCGGCGCACCCGCTCCGACCAGGCGGCCACGACCGCCGGTGCGAGGCGCTTGCCACGGAAGTCGGGACGGGTCCAGACACCGGCCTCGGCGGCGGTCGCGTTGGACGCCGGGGTGAAGCAGATCGACACCGGCTCGCGGTCGTGGACGGCCATCGCCCACTCCCCCATCCGCCCGCCGATCAGCTCGTCCCACTCGTCGGGCTGCCAGTTGTCCGGCCGTACGAGATCCCGGGCGGCGTCCCGGCCTTCGGCGGTGGAGGTGATGACGGGCAGCGGGGCCGGTTCCGGGACGGTGAGCCGGTCCGGGAAGACGAAACACGGCCCGCCTTCGACGGACACGGACCGGCCGCCGAGCGGCGCGGCCAGCCGCTGAAGGGCGTCGGGCACCCGGTCGGGGCCGTACTCCTGCTTGATGCCGTCGAGTGAGGCGGGGCGCGGGAGTCCGGGCGCGAGGGCCAGGATCCGTACACGGGGGGACCAGGCGCACACCGCGAGCACGGACGGGTCTCTCAGGGTCGCCCTACCCGGCACCGGGTCCGGGACGAGCCCGTAGTTCGCGTCGATCTCCAGGGCCAGCAGCCGTTCCTCGTCCCAGTTCATGGCCGAGAGGCTAGGGCCTGACCGGCGGTTCGAAGGACTGGTTTCGGCGCGCGGTAGCGAGCCCAACACCCCACAGGTGGGCTGCTTGTGAAACCAGTGGACTGCCGGGCAGGGCGACTGTCAGGGTCCGCCTTGTGGGAATTCTCGATGTCCTGACCAGCATGGCGAAGACCGGACGGCTGGGTCCGGTGTTCAGCGGCGCCGACTGGAGCGATGTGAAGGCGGCATGCGGCGAGCCGTGGGACATGGGAACAGCGAGCCGGAACAGGAAGTGGCCGAGGCTCTTCGCGTACGGAGACCTTGAGCTGAGTGTCTGCCGCTGCCGCAAGGTGTCCCTCATCTGTGTCCAGACCTGGCGTGACGCTGTCGAACTCCCTCCGCCGATCGTCGGAGGGACGGGCACCTTTCCGGCAGGACTCAAGTACGCGGACGTCGTCGCGGCCTTGGACCGGGCCGGCTGTTCCTGGGAGCCGTACGCTCCGCTGACCTTCGGAAGTCAGTGCACGCTCAAGGCGATCGCGTCAGGAGCGACCTTCGCCTTCGAGATCCCCGAAGGTGAGGAACCCGTACTGAACGTCATGGGTCTGCCGGGCGACGGACACGACTGCTCTGCACTGACCGCAGCTCTCCGCTAGGGGTGCCGGAGGGGGATTCTGCGCTCGGTCCGTTCGATCTCCGTCATCAGTAGCCGCAGGGTCAGGGAGCGCTTCTCCGGTGGGAGCGCGGCGAGTGCGGCGCGGGCGTGGGAGACACCGCCCGTTACGTCTCCGGCTCGGGCGAGTACGAGACCCCGGTGCATCTCCAGGTGAGTCGCGAACCGGGGCAGGGCGGAGGGTAGTCCGTGACGATCTCCAAGGCCAGTCGCCGTTCCTCGTCCTCAGCTCATGGCCGAGAGGCTAGCTTCGGTGGCCGGCCGGGAGGAGAGACTCTTCTTCTCGGGCATATGCCTACGCGCCCCTGAACTGCCGCGCGCGCCCCTTCTCCATGCGCCACCGGAGCGGTCCTCTCGACCTACGCTGACCGCGTCCCGACTGACGCCAGGTGCTGTGTCAAAGGATCAAGGAGGATCGAGGATGTCCGAACCAGGCCCGTCGCGATGGACGGTCCGTAATGAGGAGCGGGTGGAGGTGCCGACCACGGTCGATGCCGTCCGCGCCGCGCTGCCCGATTCGAGGAAGCGGCTCTTCGAAGAAGAGTTGGGCCGGGCAACGGTGGAGACGGTCGCCGATGTCCTACGGCACTGGATCCTCGAACTCGCCTCCGATCCGGAGGATGACGAGGAGTTCGCACGGCTGGAGGCGGAGAACCGGGGGGTGGCGTGAGCAGGTATGCCATCGCGTACGCGCCGGTCGCGGAGTCGGTGCTCAAGCAGTATTCCGGGGCCGCCGGATTCCGGGCCGCGATGGCGTCGACTCTGGGCAGGGACCCGTACGGGCATGGATCCACGACGGTCGGCGGGGAACGCGACCGACGGGAGGCGACCGTCGCGGGCGTCTTCGTCCGGTACTACGTCGCCGAGAAGATCGTGAAGATCACGGTCGTCCGTATGGTGCCCCCGCCCTGACGCCGGAGTCACCGTCTTCGACTGTCGGCGATCTCACCGCTGCCGCGATATCAGATCCGCCATGACAGTCACGGGCAGTGCGGGGTTTGCGGCTGCCGCCTCCACCACCTGCCAGTCGGGGTCGGTGAGCAGCTCTTCGATGACCGGTGGCGGAAGTGCCGCGTGACTGGCGGCTACAGGTCTCGCCCGTGCGTCTGCCAGGCAGGCGAGCAGCGCCGGTGCCGACGCATTGCGATGGCGGGCGATCTCGCGAAACGCCGTGCGCACGGATGGTTCGTGCCGGGCGAGGTCTTCCAGAAGTGCCGGAGTCGCGTCCGGGTTCACGGCCACCTTCGCGACGACCCGGACTCCGTGCCGGTCGAGCATGCCACGCAGTTGGCCTTCCGAGAGGCCCGGGTGCGGGGCGATGGACTTGACCACTTTCGCGTCGGCGTCGGCGGCCAGACCGTCGCGTACAGCGGGTGGCAGATCGCGGCGTCGGGCTATGAGCATCCGTGCCGCCGGGTTCGGTGATTCCGCCAGTTTCCCGACCTCGTCAGGGGAAGCCGAGGCGATCCGCGGCAGCAGAGTGTCGCCGACTCTGGTAGCGCCCACCAGGTGCGTCAGCACGTCGAGCGGTACGAGTGGGTTGTGGGCGACCCTGCGTCGCACTTCGGGGTCACGGTCGGTGGCCAGCACGCGGATCAGAGCCTCGCCGATCGCCGGATTCCCGGCGAGGTCGGCTCGAACACCGGGATTCGAATCCACGGCGAGCCGAGCGCAGACCTCCGACGGCAGGTCGGAACGGCCGGCGAGCGCCCAGCGGAGCAACAGCGAAGGGTGGTCGACGAAGCCGACGACGGATTCCGTGGGCGTGGCCGGGTTCCGGATCGCCATCTGCCGCATCTCGTGCCGGGCGGACTCGTGGGAGCCGTCGCAGGAGGCGCCGGGCGGCAGATCGCAGTCGAGTCGCGAGCATTGCGGATCGTGCGCGAACGGAGCCGTTTCACGGTCGCAGACCAGGCACCGCTGTGCGGGTGGCAGGCCCTCGCCGGTGAGCAGCGCCGCCAGTACGGGCGGTGGCGTGGCCTCGTTGGCCGCCACGGCGCGACGGACCTCGGCATACGGATGCGCCGCAAGCCCGGTGGTGATCTCCGGTGTCGACCACAAAGCCAGCTCCGCGACGACCTGTACGTCCGGGTCGGTGGCCAGCATCTCCATCACATCGAGAGGAAGGTTGGAGCAGGCGGCCAGTTTCTCCCGGCGCTCGACGACTGGATCCTCCACAAGGAGACGCGCCCACTCCGGGGGTGCCGCGCACGCGGCCAGCAATGCGAGCGCGACATCCGGTTGCGTCGCGGGATCAACGTCTGCGGCGGTCAGCCGACCTGTGTACGCGAGGGAGTCAGCGACTTCCCCGGTACGAGAAACCAGCGCCACCGCTTGCTCGTGGCTGAGGTCGGCGCGATGCGCGAGATTCACTGCGATCTCGGAGTCCGCGACCGCGATCAGCCGGTCGACCAGCTCGGACGGCAGGCTTAGGTTGTCGGCGAGCCCGCACAGAACATGGTTCACAGAGCAATCCTGCCCGGAACGGCACCGAACGGCTCCTGGATTTCGATGGCCAGGTGCCATCGGTAGAGCAGTGAACCGGCGAATGCCGAACTCCGCGCCATCACCCCGGCCCGCGACTGGGGAGCGAGTTCCGCCTGGGGTGGCCGAAATGGCGTGGTGTGCCCGGGACGGGTGTTGTCGCCGTGAGTGCGCGGTCGTACGTTGGAAAGTCCTGGACGGGAACGATATGGGTACGGGGCCGGGGCCCGGCCCCGTACCCCGGTGATCCGCCGTTGCTGCCGTCTCTCGCGCCCCATACACCCCACGGCCGCACAGCCGCACGCTTTTCCCGGTTCGGGCGATAACTCACGCCGGGCAACGGGACAATCGGGACAACGGGCCGTCAGCTGTCCGGCGACGGTGTGTCCGGATGAGGGAGTGCCGCCGGTGTCACGGGGATGGAAGATCGCGGTCGTCGTCGCGGCCGGGCTGGGGATCGTCTCCACCCCGGTGATCTGGCTGCTCGACGGGCCCGGCGCCGGGCAGTTGGCCGGGGCGTCCGTGCAGGCCGCCGTCGCCGTGGTCGCCCTGGTCTGGGCCGTACTCCAGCAGCCGTCACCGGCCGGGCCCACGGACCGGGCCGACCGGACGGGGGCCGCCACGGACGGCGGGGTCAGCGGCATCAGGCGGCCCGGCGGGCGGGGGCGCGGGGCCGCCACCGCCGAGCGGACCGGGGAGGCCCGGGGGCCGAACTCCGTGTCCGGTATCGATTACACCGACTCCGGCCACACCGAGTAGAGCCCCGTACTCATGGTCAAGGCGACGAAGCGCACGACGGGGAAGCCGGAGGTGTCGGCGAGCGCGACCGGCACCGGCAACGCGTACGCCTCCGGTGGCGCGGCGGCCGTCAGCGGGGTCGTGCACACCCTCAACGTCCACCCCCGCGTCCCGGCCGAGCCGGTGCCCTGGCCGCATCAGATCGGGGTCGTCCCGGCACCCGCGCGGTCCTTCCAGCACCGGGCCGAGGCGGACCGGCTGCGGGCGGCCGTCGAGGACGGCGGTACGGCCGTGCCCTCGCAGGTCCTCACCGGGATGGGCGGCGTCGGCAAGACCCAGCTCGCCGCCGACTACGCCCGTACCGCCTGGGCGGACGGCGGCCTGGACGTCCTGGTCTGGGTCACCGCCAGCGCCCGGTCCCCGGTCGTGTCGGCGTACGCGCAGGCCGGTGCCGAACTGTGCCGGGCCGACCCCGACGCCCCCGAGCAGGCCGCGAAGAAGTTCCTGGCCTGGCTGGCGCCCAAACCCGGACAGCGGCCGTGCCGTTGGCTGATCGTCCTGGACGACGTCGCCGACCCCGGCGATCTGATCGTCCACCCCGGCGACCCCGGAGACACCGGCGGCCGGTACGGACTGTGGCCGCCCGCCAGCCCGTACGGCCGTACCCTCGTCACCACCCGCCGCCGGGACGCCGCCCTGTTCGGCGAGGGGCGGCGCCGGGTCGAAGTGGGGCTGTTCACGCCCGCCGAGTCGACCGCCTACCTGGCCTCGGCCCTGGCCGCCCAGGGCCGTACCGAACCCGCCGAACAGCTTGCCGCGCTGGCCACCGACCTCGGCCGGCTGCCGCTGGCGCTCGCCCAGGCCGCCGCCCATCTCGTCGACTCCGGTACGACCACGGCCGCCTACCGCCGACTGCTGGCCGACCGCGCCACCAGGCTCACCGATCTCACCCCCGACGCCCTGCCCGACGAACAGGCCGCCGCCCTCGCCGCCGTCTGGTCCCTCTCCGTCGAGCGCGCCGACTCGCTACGGCCCGTCGGGCTGGCCCGGCCGATGCTCGAACTGGCCTCCCTGCTCGACGCCAACGGAATCCCCCAGTCCGTCCTCACCGGGGAGCACGCGCGGGCATACGTCTCCGAAGCCCGTCCCGGCCGGGCGAAGCGGCGGACCCGGTGGTGGACCCGCTGGCGGGGCGGGCGGCTGGGCGGGCGACGGCGCTCCGTCCCGCCGGTCACCGCCGAGGAGGCGTTCGGCGCCCTGCGCGCCCTGGACCGGCTCAGCCTCATCAACCACCAGCCCGGCACCCCGCACCAGGCCGTCCGGGTCCATCAGCTCGTCCAGCGCGCCACCCGCGACACCCTCACCCCCGACCGGCACGACCAAGCGGTACGTGCCGCCGCCGACGCCCTGATGGCGGCCTGGCCCGAGGTCGAACGCGATACCGATCTCGTCCAGGCCCTCAGAGCCAATACGGCCGCCCTGACCCGCACCACCGAAGACGGTCTGTACCGGCCCGCCCCGCACCCGCTGCTCCTCCACGCCGGTGACAGCCTCGGCGCGAGCGGGCAGGTCAACGCCGCCCGCGACCACTTCGACCGGCTGGTCGGCACCACTGTCCGGCGGCTGGGCCCCGACCACCCCGGCACCGTCGGCGCCCGCCGCCACCTCGCCCACTGGCAGGCGATCTCCGGCGGGCCGCGCGGTGCCGTCGCGGTGTTCCGGCGCGTACTGGCCGACTCCGAGTGGGTGTTGGGGCCCGGCCACCCCGACACTCTGGAGGCGCGAATCCATCTCGCCTACTGGCAAGGAGAGTTGGGTGACACGACCGGTGCCTTACTTGCGTTCACCGAATTGCTGGCCGACTGCCGACGGCTCCTGGGGCCCGATCACCTGCACACTCTTCACTCCCGGAAGATCCTCGCCCAGTGGCAGGGGCTGGCCGGGGACGCGGTCGGCGCGGCGGTCACACTGACCGAGCTGCTGGCCGACTGCCGCCGGGTGCTGGGGCCGGACCACGTCCTCAGCCTGATCACTTACAGCCATCTCGCGCAGTGGCGGTCGATCGCCGGTAGCCCCGGCGGCGATATCGCGATGTTCGAACGCGTACTGGCCGACTTCGAACGTGTCCTGGGGCCACGGCACACCTACACCCTGGTCGCGCGCAGCCACCTGGTCCGGCAGCGGGCGGCGGACGGGGAGACGGCCTCGGTCTTCCACCGGATTCTGGCCGACTGGCGGCGGACCCTCGGACCGGACCACTCCGACTTTCTGGAGGGCCGTGAGGACATCACCGTGCTGTACGGCCTGGCCGGGCACGCCGTCGGCGCGACGGCGGCGCTCACCGAACTGCTGGCCAGCTTCGAACGCGTGCTGGGGCCCGACCACCCCGACACCGTGAAAGTACGCGGACTGCTCGCCCGGTGGCGGGGCGACGGTCAGCCCTGAGCCGTCGGCACTGAGCGGTCGGCGCCTCCGTCCCGCCCGGCGGCGGGCCGTACTGCCCCCGTATCGCCCCCGGCGGCACCGGGCTCGACGAACGCGGCGCCGCTCTCCGCCAGTCGCTGGGCCGCGTACGCCGGGTCGAGCACGGTCTCCGGGGTGTGGATGCCCGGCGGGACGGCTTCGCCGCGCAGGCCGAGCTGCCGTTCGACCCCGAGCGCGATGCCGACCGCGGTCAGGGGCCGCTGGCCCGCCGGGTGGACGAGGTACCGGCTGACGGCGAGCGGCGTGCCCGTCGGGCCCACCCCTTCGAGGTCGATCCGGATCTCGCAGGCGGCGGGGCCGCCGCGGTGCCGGGCCGCGGACTCGCCGACGGCCAGGTCGAAGCGGACGTTCGGCGCGCCGGTCGCGAGGGCGAGGCTCGGTACGTCGAGGACGGCGATGCTTTGGCCGGGCAGGGCGACGCCGTCGGTGCGGGGCAAGTCCGCCTCGGCGTCGGGGCCGTCGATCCAGGTGAAGACGCCGTCGCGGCGGACCGTCCCCGCCGTGGTGGCGGTGGCCCACCGTTCCAGGTCGGCCGTGCCCGCGGGCCCGCCGGTGTCCGATTCGTCCAGTACGGCGCCGATCCGGATGGTGTCGATCCGGTGGAACTCCCGGGCCCGGGCCGTCTCCAGGGTCGCGAGGACGACGGTGCCCGCGCAGAAGTGGCTCGCCACCAGGATCGACGAGGCGTTCCCCCGCTGCGCGCCCGCGATCACCTCCGGCGCGATGTCCACCAGGCCGCTGGAGAGGCTGAGATAGGGCAGGCCGTGCCGCTGTGCGTAGTGCAGCCCGTTGAGGCGGTCGTCCCACAACGCGGCGACCACCGCCGAGTAGCCGTCCCCGGCCGGGCGGCCGAGATCGTCGCGCCGCAGGTCGACGGTGACGGCCGTCGCGGCGCCGAGTGTGTCGGCGACCCGCCGGGCGCGGTCGAGGTCGCGGCCCGCGATCGTCAGCGGCAGTTCCGGGTGCCACCGGCGCAGCAGGGCTGCGGTGTCCGAGCCCGCCTGCCCCGAGCCACCCAGGATCAGTACTGGTTTCGACAGTTTCATTGCGGATATCGCGAACATTGCAGACATTATGGACCCCCATTTTCGTGAAGCTACATTTTGTAGCCTACGTTTTGTAACATAGTCTGGGGCGGCGACACAACGGAGGACCGCGGAGGACCATGGCCACCACATCGACCCGGCTGTCCAAGCAGGCCAGGCGGGAGCAACTGCTCGACACCGCCGTGACGATCGTGCGCCGCCGGGGCACTGACGGCCTGACCCTGGTCACCCTCGCGGAGGCGGCCGGAGTGAGCCGGCCGATCGTCTACGACCACTTCGGCACCCGCCCCGGCCTGCTGCTGGCGCTCCACCGGCGCCTCGACGAACGGCACCGGGCCGCGATCACGCGGGCGGTGCGGGAGGCCGCGCCCACCGTCGGCGAGGTCGCCCGGGTCATCGGCGCCGCGTACTTCGCCTGCGCCGAGGAGATGCCGGAACTCGGCGCGGTTTCCGCCGCGCTGAAGGGGGACCCGGAGCTGGAGCAGGTCGGGCGCGAGATGCTCGACGGCTATACGGACCTGATGGCCGCCGCGCTGGCGCCGTACTCCGGCCTCGCGCCGGAAGCACTCCGGCTGCGGTGCGTCGGCCTGCTGGGCGCGGCCGAGGTGCTGGCCGCCGAGCTGAACCGGGGACGGGCGTCCGCCGACGCGGCGGTCACGGCGCTGACCGGGCTGATCACGGGCGGCCTCGGCCCCCGGCCCGGCTCACAGCGCTAGGGCGTGTTTCGAAGGTCCCGCCGCCGGACCAGCAGTACGTACGAACCCGCCAGCACCAGCAGCGCCGGTACGCCGACCGCGCAGGCCAGCCGCATCTCGGGGACCGCGAACCCGGTCGCGTACACCGACAGCAGGGCCGCGATGCCCAGCAGCGGGGTGATCCGGCCGCCGCGCAGCCGGAGCGTGGACGGCGGGCGGTCCGGGTCCGGGGTGCGGCGGAAGGCGAGCAGGGTCAGCAGGATCACGATCCAGACCGCGACGATCCCGAAGGTGCCGAGGGCCAGCAGCACCCCGAAGACCCGGTCGTCGAAGACGGCCGTGACCCCGGCGACCACCAGGAAACCGCAGGCCGAGAAGAGGATCGCCCGGCGCGGGACGCCATGCCGGGTGGTGGTGCCGAGGGCGCGGGGCGCCAGCCGGTCGTCGCCGAGGGAGTGGAGCATGCGTCCGGCGGCGTAGAGATTGGCGTTGGCGGCGGAGAGCGCCGTCACCAGGACCACGAAGTTGGTGACGGTCGCCGCCGCCGGGATCCCGGCCGCGGCGAACATGGTCACGAAGGGGCTGGCCTCGGTGCCGTGCCCGGCGGTGACCTCGGTCCACGGCAGGACCGCCAGCATTACGGCGATCGCGCCCAGGTAGAAGAGGGAGAGCCGCAGGACGAGGGTGCGCAGGGCCGTCCGGAGCGCCGGGCCCGGCTCCTTCGCCTCGGGCGCGGAGACCGCGACGAGTTCGATGCCCGCGAAGCTGAACAGCACGATCGCCATCACGAGCCAGATCGCCACCGGGCCCTCCGGGACGAAGCCGCCGTGCGCGGTCCAGTTCGAGACCCCCGTCGCGGGGCGTTCGGGGAGCCCGAAGACGATCAGTACGGTGCCGATGGCGATGAACGCGACGACCGCGAACGCCTTGACGGCGCTGAGGACGGACTCGGTGGTGCCGAAGCTCCGTACCCCGGACGTGTTGACGGCCGTGACGGCGGCGGCGAAGACCAGGACGGCCGCCCACAGGGGGACCTCGGGCCACCAGAACCGCAGGTAGATCGCGGCGGCCACGACCTCCGAGCCGATCCCGACGATCAGGGCGATCCAGTAGATCCAGCGGACGGAGAACCCGGCGAACGGGCCGAGGAAGCGTCCGGCGATGGCACCGAAGGAGCCGCGTACGGGGTAGGCGCTGACCATCTCGCCGAGCGCGTAGGCGACGACGAGGGCGATCAGGGCTCCGGCGGCGTAGCTGATCAGTACGGCGGGACCGGCGACCGAGATCGCGGCGCCCGCGCCGAGGAAGAGACCGGTACCGAGGGCGGAGCCCAGGCCGAGCAGGGCCATCTGGCGCCGTCCGAGGGCGCGGCGGAGTTCCGTGCCGGTCGTGCCGGATCCGTTGGGTTCGCCGGAGGGGCCGGTGCCGCTGTCGCCGTCGCGTGTGGTGGCCGCCGGGGCCGTCGGGCGGCGGGGAGCGGTGGTCACGGCGGGTCCTCTGGCGGTACGGGGTCGGGGGCGGGCCCGGTCGGGCACACGCTGGGCCGAATGACCGTTTCCGCCCCCTACGGTACCGCCCACCGCACCGGAACCGGACCGCCCGGTTCCGGCCCCGGAGGGCGAGTAGGGCCGGTCCCGGGGGACGGGTGGGGCCGGATCCGGGGCAGTCCGCGTACCGCCCCTGATCCGGCCCCGGCCTTACGGCGCGCCGCGCGTCAGGGCGTGAGCCCCGTACCGGCGCTCCACAGCCTGCCGATCCCGCCGACGGCCGTCGTCTCCTGCCAGACGGCGGTGGTACGGCTCTCCGGGCCGCCGACGACCTGGCCCTGGGCGACCTCGGACGGCCCGGTGCTCAGGGTGTGGGCCGTGGTCCAGCTCCCTGCGGCGGTCCGCCCCGCGTAGTGCACGGTCTGCGGGGAGCCCGACGGCGCCTGCTGCGACCACAGCACGTGGACCGTGCCGTCGGGGCCGATCTCCGCGTCGTACTCCTCACGCGGATAGCCGGTCGACAGCCGGTGCGGCGCGGACCAGGTGCCCGTGGCGGGGGAGCGGGTGACGGCCTGGAGATCGAAGGAGCTGGCGCCCGCCCCGTGCCAGACCAGGGTGATCTCGCCGTTCGGGGCGACCAGCGGGCTGATCTCGCCCACACCCGTGGACGCGACCGGGGTCGCCTGCTCCACCGGTCCCCACTGAGTGCTGCCCGCCGGGCGGACGGCGATGTCGATGGTCTCGTTCGTCCAGGTGCCCGTGGGGCTGCTGAGCCAGGAGATGACGGCCGAGCCGTCGGCGGCGAGGGTCGCGTTGGCGCCGCCCGCGTCGACCGTCGCGGCGGAGAGCGCGCGCGGCACGGTCCAGGACGTGGCCCCGGCGGTCCGGTCCACCGCTCGCACGGTCCTGCCGTCGGCCCGGTTCTCGGTCCAGACGACGGTGGCGGTGCCGTCCGGCCCGAGCAGGGTGTCCGGGCCGCCCTCCAGGGTCTCGGCGGGCGTGTTGTCGAGCTGGACCGGGGCCGACCAGGCGGCGCCGGTGCTCGCGCGCTCGGCGACGTAGACCGCGGTGGCCCGGTTCTCGTACCGGGACCAGGAGACGATCGCCTTGCCGCCCGGGCCCACGGCGGTCGACGCGTCGATGTAGTTGACACCGGCGGCGATGTCGACGGGCGCCGAGAAGGCCGTACCGCCGGGGGCGAGGACGGCCGTCCGGACCGTGTTCGTGGCCGCCCGCTTGATCCAGGTGAGGGTGAGGGAGCCGTCCGGGCCCGGTACCAGCTCGACGCTCTCCAGACCGGTCGGCAGGGTGTCCACGACGACCGGAGTGCCCCAGGCGGCGCTGTTCGCGGGCCGGATCGCGATCTGGAGGTCCATCTGCCCGGACCCGGGGGTCTCGCGGTACGAGACCGCGACGACGTCCCCGCTCCCGGTGGTCCGTACGTCGACGACGCTGACCCCGTCCGTGGCGGTCGCCGACAGGCTGGTGGGGGTGGACCACGGTCCGGTGACCCCGGCGCTCGCCGGGCCCCCGGCGAGCAGGGCGGGGGCGAGCAGGGCTCCGACGAGCGCGGTACGCGCGGTCCACCGGCGCCGGGCGACCGCGCCCGTAGTGGCGGTGATGTCGGTGGCGGCGGTCGCGTTGCCGGGTGCCTGCGGCTGGACCTGCTGTCTCAAGGAAGCCTCCGTGGCGTCGCTGCTGCTGCTGTTGCTGCGGGCGGGCACGGGGGAACGGGCCGGGACCCGCGAAGTCCCGGCCGACGACGGTCGACTTGTCGACCTCCCCCGCACGATCGCCCGGAAGCTACCACCGGTTCCGAATCACCGCAGGACAAAGGGGGTGGAGGGGGTATCGCGGCAGGTGATCGCATAGCCGCGCCCCGGATGGGGAATCAATCATTCCCCGCCGCGGCGCGGTTGGCCGCCCATGGCTCCCATGGATTCCACGGCGCATCGGGCCGTCACCAGCGCACCGCCGTGAAATCGATCGGCCGGGGCCGCATCAGCGCCGCCCGGTCCGCCAGGGCCAGGAGACGGCTCCGGGTCTCGGCGGCCGGTAGCCGCCGTCGCTCGCCGTGCCCCGGCAGGACCCACTCGCAGCGCAGCAGCCCGGCGGTACGGGCCAGCGATACTGCCAACTCCTCTACGGAGTACCAGGTCACGCTCTCCGCGATCTCGAAGTCACCGGTCGTACGGGACCAGTAGAAGCTGTCGCCGCTGAAGCAGTAACGGTCGTCCGCGAGATAGAGCACGCTGCCCCGGGTGTGGCCGGGCAGCGGATGGACGGTGACCCCGGGGGCGATCTCCCGGGGCTCGGTCCCGCTGACGACCCGGTCCGCGTCCGGGGCCGCGTCGAGATCGCCCTCGTGGATCCAGAGCCGGGCGCCGTAGTGGTCGGCGTATCGGCGGCCGTGCGCGGCGTGGTCGCGATGGGTCAGCAGTACGTCGGTGACGGGGCCCGCGACGGCGGCGTACCGGTCGGCGAGTTCCCGGTTCCACCGCGGTGTGTCGATCATCATCGCGGTGCCGGAAGGGCGCCGTAACAGATAGGAGTTGGCGCCCGCGGTGTGTGTGGAGTTGTGGCCGCAGAGCAGCACGGCGCCGGTGTCGTCGATGCCCATCGGGAAGGGGTCGAGCGCCGGATCGAGCCGGAGTCCGGGGCCGGGGTGGATGGAGCGGGTGGGGCAGGCGTAGGCGGCCGTGTGCAGCAGCCGGACCTCGGTCTCGCCGTCCGGCGCGCGGACGATCCGGGAGGCCCCGTCCGCCTCGGTGATCAGACCGGGCGCGAGTTGCCTGGCCACATCGCAGTTCGTACAGCGGTCGTCCACGTACCAGCCGGTCACGGCGGGCTCCTTCCGGAAGGGGGCGGCGGCCGGGGGCGGTTCCCCCCGGGTGCGGCGACGCGGGGGCCGCCGTAACCAGGGATAACGCGGGCGCGACCGGGATCGGTAGCCCCCGCGGATCTAGTACTTCCGCTTGAGGCGCCATCCTTTCGGTGGCAGGAGGGGTGTTTTGCGGTGGTACGCCATGAATTGCTCCCGGCCCGGCCTCGCCCCTGGCCTCCGCCCCGCAGGGCCGTCGTACCGCCGGAGAGGAGGCGGCGATGCCGACCACCGCAGGAATTCGCTCAGTTCGGCGGGTCTTCGAGTCGCCGTCTTTACGCGGCGGCGTCTTTCCGGGCCGGCGGCGGGCCGCGCCCACGTCCGAACGCCCGCCCGGCGGCCTGATCCGTACCCCCGCCGTACCCGGTCCTTACGGCCCACTGTCAGGGATACGGCCTCCTGACGCGCCACTGGGTACGTTCGATGCCATGGCAGTGATCGCGTTCCTCTTCGCGGACGGAGTCCCCGGCCATCACCTGGGCATCGCCCCCATGGTGTTCACCACGGCCGCGCGCACCGTCCGGACCGCCGCGTACGACGTACGGGTCGCCTCCGCCACCGGGACGGTCATCACCGGGGATCCACCGCTCGGCCTCTCCACCCCCTGGCGGCTCGACGCGCTCGACGGCCTCGGCCCCGCCGACACCGTCTTCCTCGCCGGGCACGAGCGCTACCGGGAACCCCCGCCGCCCGCGGCGGCGGCGGCGCTGCGCGACTGCGCCGAGCGGGGCTGCCGGATGGCGGCGGTCGGTACGGGCACCTTCACCCTCGCCGCCCTCGGCCTGCTCGACGGGCGCCGGGCCACCACGTCCTGGCCGCATACCCGGGAACTCGCCCGGCTCCACCCCCGGGTGACCGCGGTCCCGTCCGGCGACCCGGCCACCGTCGACGGCCCTTTCCACACCTCGGCCGGGATCTTCGGCGGGGTCGACCTCGCCGTCGACCTGGTCGAACGGGACCACGGGGTGCTGATAGCGGCGTCCGTCGCGCGGCGGATCGTGATGCCGCTGCACGACCAGACGGTGGCGGACGCGGCCGGACTGGAGCGGGCGCGCGCCGAGCCGACGACGCTCGGGCCGACCCTGGAGTGGCTGGCGACCCAGTTCCACCGGCCGGTGACCCTCACCGAGATCGCCGACCACGCGCGGATCAGCGTCAGTACCCTCAACCGCCGCTTCCGGGCCCAGACCGGGCACTCCCCGCTCCAGTACTTGTTACGGGCCCGGCTCCACGAGGCCCAGCTCCTGCTGGAGAACACCGCCGTACCGATCGAGGGCATCGCCCGCCGGACCGGCTTCGGCTCCGGCGCGAACCTGCGCCACCACTTCACGCGGCTCACGGGCACGGGACCACGGGCGTACCGCGCGGCGTCCCGGGTCCTGGCGGCGACGCTCGCCAAGTCGGCGGAGTGAGCCGGCTCGGGGCGGGCCGGGGGCCCGGTTCGGAGCTGACCGGCTCGGACCGGTCGGACCGGAGCGGACCGGCGCCGACCGGTCGGGCCGGATCGGATCGGGTCGTCCGCGGTGATGCGACGGATCCCGCCAGGGGAGAGCGCGATGTCTGTCCGGTTCAGGACGAGTCGCCTAGACTTTGGCCGCCGAGGGCCCCCGGGGTAACCGACTCCGGTGCAATGCCCGCCGCCGGTGTTCAGCGCCGCTGTGAACGGCTGTGAAAAACATGAATCATAGCCCCGGCCGATCCTCCCATACTCTCCACTTGCCGATAATTTATGAAGAAAACAATCCCGAGTAGGATACGGGGAGCGCGGGTTCGACCCCCCACGGCGCGGAAAGCGCGCGACTGTGCGGGAAAATGCCGCGAAAGAGGAGAGACGTGAAGAAACCCGCATCGGGCAGGTCTCCGGTGTCATTGGAGGGGCTGGCCGCGAAGGCCGCCCTGCTGGCCCGGCTGGTGAATACCGGGGCCCGTGCCGCCGCTTCCGAAGCCGGTCTGACCAAGGCCGACGCGGATGTGCTGACGGCCCTGAACGCGGCTCCCCGGCAGCAGCTGCGGCCGACCTGTATCGCGACCGCCTGCGGGCTGTCCTCGGGCGGTACCAGCAATGTCGTGCTGCGGCTGGCCCAGGCCGGATACGTCAACCGGGAGGCGCACCCGGAGGACGGCCGCAGCTCCTGGGTACGGCTCACCCGGGAGGGCCGGGCGCTCGCCGGGGCCGTACTGGAGTCGGCGGCGCGGGACCACGCCGTGCTGCTAGAACGCCTGCCGTCCGGAGTCGCCGACCAGCTCGACGAACTTCTCGACACCGCCCTGGCGCACCTGGGGGACCGAACCGCCCGGTAGCCGGGTTCCCGCAGCGGCGGAGCGGTCCCGTTCGGCTGCCGCGACCAGGCGGACGAGCTGCCCCTCCGTCGGGAAGCCCTCCAGCCGGTAGCCGCCGATGTCGATGGTGGGCGTCAGCCGGACGGGCGGCCGTCGCGCCGGTGCCGGTGCCGGTGCTCCGGGCCGCCGGTGGGCGTGGAGCCGTGAGCCGACCGCCGCGGTGAAGTCGTCCCGGTCGAGCCCCGCTTCCGCGGCGGCCCGGGCCAGCACCCCCGGATCGCCGATGTCCTGGGACCGGGTGAAGAACGCGGTGAAGACCCGCTCGGTGTACTCGTCGCCGCGACCGTGGTCGACGGCGTACCGGTGGCCCAGCGCGGCGGCCCGGGTGGCGACCGCGCACGGGGGTTTTCGGTCCACTGCCACCTCCAGCCGCCCGGCCAGCGGCCGCACGCTGTGCCGCCACACCCGGGCCGCCCAGACCGGATCGCTCAGAACCCCGCGGTCGATCGTGCACGCGTGCCAGGAGACCCGGGCACCGGTGCCCGCCAGCTCATCCGGCAGCGCGCGCCGGAGCAGATAACTGAAAGGGCACCCGAAATCGAACCAGACCTCGATCGCAACGGCCATTGCACGTATCGCCTCTCGGTACCAGCGTCAGGCATCATGCGTTAGCCGGATCCCGGCGTGCCCTTTTCAGCGATCGCGGGCGTGACGCACGATGCTCCCCCGTTCACGCCAGGACGAAACGGCATGCGCCGCTACCGCCGGGCATAAACCCTGTCCCTCGGGCAGGTCGTACGAGCCCCCGCCTTCGACACATCAGAGGGAACCATATCCCCCTCGTGATGACTGCACATTTCAAGCCAGACGTATAGATTTTGCCGAAAAAAAGAAAGGCCGGAATGCCCCGCTCGAATCCGGGGTCGCCATGGTGTCGCGGCATAAGCGGACTGCCTCGGGGGCCGTCCGTCCGGTGGGAGCGCCCGCCCGGCGGTTCCGGCGGGTTCGCCCCGGCAGGCGGGGTGACGTGGCGGTTCCGCCCGCCCGCCCGGTGTCCGGCCGCCGCGCCCCGCCGGGGCGTTACGGAGTCATGCCGCGCCGGTGATCCGCCGCCGGGTGCGGGGCGGCGCGGTGGCGGGAAGTCCGGCGACGATATCGGCCAGCGTGACGCCGGAAAGACTGTCCCGCCAGGCCCGGTGCGCGTCCGCCATCTTCTCGGCGAGCACACAGGTCCGCCGGCAGTCCTCGGGCGGCAGGGCGCCCAGCCCCCGCTGCCGGATCTCCCGGCACTCGTAGGGCGCGGACGTGCCGTCGACGGCCTCGACGATGTGGAGCAGGGTGATCTCGGCCGCGTCCCGGGCCAGCCGGAATCCGCCGCGCGGGCCGGTGGTCGCCGTCAGCACCTCCGCCCGGACCAGCATCTTGAGCTGCTTGGCGAGATAGGGGGCGGGCAGGTCGTAGTACCGCGCGAGTTGCGCGGCCGAGGCCGTGTCCCCCGCGTCGAGCTGCGCCAGCGTCGTCGCGCAGTGCAGCATCCATTCGGTACTTCCGGGCAGCTTCACAAGCAAATCCTATCGCAGACAATATGGACCTCTCATGTCCGTGATAGCGTCGCGCCGTCGTCGAGAGAAGGAGATCAGCATGCGGATCGCCGTTGCCGGTGCGACCGGGAACATCGGTGCCCTGACCGTGGCCGCCCTGGAGCGCGACGGACATCAGGTCGTACGGATCAGCCGCTCGCTGAAGGTGGATCTGCTGACGGGCGAGGGCCTGGACGAGGCCCTGGCCGGAGTCGACGCCGTCATCGACGCGACCAACTGCACGGCCTCCGACCCGGAGGAGACGGTGCGGTACTTCGGCACCACCACCCGGAAGCTGCTCGACGCCGGACAGCGGGCGGGCGTCCGCCACCATGTGCTGCTGTCGATCGCGGGGGTCTCCCGGGTCGAGGGCAACGCGCACTACGCGGGCAAGCGGGAGCAGGAGCGGCTGGTCGCCGAGGGGCAGGTGCCCTGGACGATCGTGCCCGCCACCCAGTTCCACGACTTCGCCGAGATGGTGACGAGCTGGACGGAGCAGGACGGGGTGGCCACCGTCGCCCCGCTGCTCGTCCAGCCGATCGCGCCCGCCGACGTGGCGGACGTCCTGGCCGAGATCGCCGTCGGCGACCCCAAGGGGCACTACGTCGACGTCGCCGGACCCGAGCCCCAGGACCTGGTGGACATGGCCCGCCGTACCCACCTGGCCCGGGGCCGCGAGGTACGGCTCGTACCGACCTGGTCCGGGCTGTTCGGCCCCGCGATGGCCGGTGACGTGCTGCTGCCCGCCGAGGGCGCCCGGATCGCGCCCACCACGTTCGACCAGTGGCTGGCCGGACTGGGATAGCGGGCGGCGGCGCGGCCCGTCGGCGGGCCGGTGGCTCCGGGGTGCGCCCGTGATCGCACCCCGTACCACCGCCCGCCCGGACCGTGCCGCGCCCGGACCGGGAGCCGGTCCCGCCCGGACCGGGGCAGGCCAGGTCAGGTCAGGTCAGGTCACTGGACGGGTATCGACTGCGGGAAGGTGAAGAAGCCGTCCGGGTCGTACTGCCGCTTGATCGAGCTCAGCCTCGGCAGATTGGCGCCGTAGTAGGCCCGCGCCCAGTCGGGCAGGACCGGGTCGGGGAAGTTCACGTACGAATGCCCGTTGGAGTACGGGTCGATCGCGCCGAAGACGCCGTTCAGCCAGCTCTGGGCGGCCGCCGCGTCCTCGGCGGCGGGCGTCGGCGAGCCGAGGCTGACCGTGATCGTCCCGCTGTACAGCGTGTTCCGGTGCGGCCACGCGGTCGAGCCGACCGACGGCAGATTGGCGTTCTTGCCCAGGCCGAGGAGGCTGACGACCCGCCCCTGACCGGCCCGCCGGTCCGCGTCGAAGGCGGTCAGAAACCCGTCCACGCCGCTCTGGGGCAGGATCCGCTCGAACATGCGGCCCCGGTTCTTCGCCCAGCTCTGCCGGGGCAGGGTGGCCTCCGGGCTGCTGCCCGTCGTATGACACGCGTCGACCGTCCGGTCCTCGCAGCCGAAGACCCGCATCATCGCCCGGTCGTACGGGACCTCCGAGACGGCCCGGGTCGCGGGCGGGGCGCCGACCAGTGAGACCAGGGCGGCCAGTTCGGTCTCCAGCTCCGCCGCCGTCCCGAAGTGGACACCGGAGACGATGATCACCGGCTGGTTGCCGGGCCGGGCGTCCCGCAGGGAGACGACCGCACCGCAGGCCAGATCGGCGGACGCCTGGGCCGACCAGTTCAGGAAACCGGGCACGGCCCGCTGCGCCTGGTCCCAGCCCCAGGTCAGCACATAGTGGCCGACCCTAGGGATCGTGGTGGGCGCCAGCCGGAACTCGGTCACCACACCGAAGTTCCCGCCGCCACCGCCGCGCAGCGCCCACAGCAGATCGGCGTGCTGGTGCTCGGAGGCGGTGACGATCCGGCCGTCGGCGAGTACCACCCGGGCCGATACCAGCCGGTCGGAGGCCGGACCGTACTTCCGGTACTGCCAGCCCGTCCCGCCGCCGGTGACGAACCCGCCCGGGCTGACCGTCGCGCAGAACCCGCCGGGGACGGTGATGCCGTGCGGGGTGAGCCGGGACACCACGTCCACGGCCTGGACGCCCGAGCCGAGCGCGACCGGGCCCGGTCCGGCCTCGGCCCTGACATGGTCGATCCGGGTCAGATTGATCACCAGGCCCTCGGTGGTCGACCAGCCCGCGCCGTTGTGGCCGCCGCTGCGGATCGCGGTATGTATTCCGTGGTGCCGGGCGAAGAGCAGGGCCGTCCGGACGTCCCACTCGTTCTCGGCGTAGACCACCGCCTGTGGTGTGACGCTGTCGAACTGGGCGCTGGCCAGTTGCCGGGCCCGGTCGTAGTCGGCGTCGCCCGGCAGGACCACGTCGCCGGTGAGCATGTCGCGCAGCAGGCTCCACCGGGTGCGGGTGTGCCGCCGCCGGGGCAGGGCTCCGGCGGGGCCGCCGGTGGCGAGCGCTCCGGCGGTGGCGCTGAGGCCGGTACCGGCGGCGAGTAAGGTCCTGCGGTCGATCATGTGGGGATGCCCTTTCGAGTCGGTTCGGGGGTGTCGGTACATCGGTCGTCGCGGGGCGGCGGCGCGGGCAGCGGCTCCGCCGTCTCCCCGAGTACGCGCCGCCAGTGCCCGGCCCGGGGGGCGGGGGCGGCGGGCCGGCCGGCACCGGCCCAGTAGGTCACGGGCCGGATCCCGTGCAGGGCGTTGACCAGCCAGACCTCGCGGTCGTACAGCTCGGCTGGGGTGGCCCGGCCGGGTCGTACGGTGATCCCGAGCCGGTGGGCCGCCCGCTCGATCAGGGCGCTGGTGACGCTGGGCAGTACGTGGTCGGTGGCGTCCGGCCGGACCAGTTCGGGCCCGTCCCACCAGAGCAGGCCCGCCGTGGTGGACTCGGTGACCCGGCCGTCGGCGGTGGTGAACAGGGCGTCGTCCGCTCCGGCGGCCACGGCCCGGGCCCGCACCTCGGCCAGCAGTTCCAGGTCGGGCCCCTTGCGGCGGGGCGACAGGCGGGGATCGGGGTGGGGCCACGGCAGTACGCGGATGCCCGTACCCAGCTCCGGTGCCGTACGCAGCAACAGGGCGAGGCCGCCGTCCGGGGCCAGCTCCGCGCGGGGGAACCAGGAGCCGGTACGCGGGAGTTCGGCGACCAGGTCCCGCCAGAAGCGCTCCAGGTCCTCGTCCGCCAGACCCTCCTGGCGGCAGGCGCCGAGGAATCTGTCCCGGTGGTGGCCGATGCCCCGGACCCGGCCCTCCGCCACCAGCCAGGAGTCGGCCGCGGCGAGCCCGCCCGGCGGGGCGGTGTCCGCCGGGGCGAAACCCCGGCCGGGCGTCCAGCCGAGCCGCCGCCCGGCGGGCGGGGCGTGCGGGGTCTGCGGGGCGGGTGGGGTGTGCGGGGTGTGTCCCATCTCAATATCGTCCCTTGGTGGTACCCGCCACGCCGTGGCGCGGACCGTACGGGGCCCGCTCCAGCCACTCGCCGCAGGACGGCACGAGCGGGGAGAGCGCCGCGCCCGCCGCCTGCCGCAGCCGGGCCAGCCGGGTCCGCGGGCGCAGATGGGCCAGGGCCGTCCGGGCGGCCTCGTTGTTGAACTCGGCCGCCTCCTTGCGCTTCGTACCGAAGTCGCCGATGGCCCGCAGCCGTTCCCCCGGCCGGGCCAGGGCGTCGGCGACGGCGTCCGCGGCGGCGGCGGAGTCGGCGATCCCGCTGTTCATGCCGCGGGCGCCGAAGGGCGGGAAGAGATGGGACGCCTCGCCGACCAGGAGGACCCGGCTCCGGGCGTCGGTGAAGGTCTCGGCGACCACATGCAGGAAGTGGTAGCGGGAGACCCACAGCAACCGGTCGGCGTACTTCTCGCCGACGACCGCGGCCGTCCAGCGGGCGGCCCGCCGCTCGTCGGCCCACTCCTCGGGGGTGTCGTCGTCCTTGCACTGGAGGTCGAGCTGGAAGCCGCCCGCGAACGGCACCCGCATCACGCTCCGGCCGCCGAGCGCCGGATGCTCGTAGACGAACACCCGCTCCAGCGGCAGCGGATCGGCCGGGTCCTCCTCGACGTCGACCACCACATGGAAGGCTTCCGAGCGCTCCCCCCGCATGGCGATACCCAGGGAGCGGCGGACCCGGGAGCGGGCGCCGTCCGCCCCGATCACGTACTGGGCCTCGTGGACGGTGCCGTCGCCGGTACGGACCAGGACCCCGTCGGGGGAGGTCTCCACCTCGGTCACCGCCGCTCCCCAGCGGATGTCGACGCCCGCGTCGAGGCAGGCGGCCAGCAGATGGCGCTCGGTCTCGACCTGCCGCAGGCTGGTGAACGGCGGGTTGGCCCCGGCCTGTTCGGGCCGTTCGGTCCGCCCGGGCCGTTCCGGGCGCGGCGGGTAGCTGCGGGCGAAGACCTCCTTGTCGCGGTAGACGGTGCGCCGGGTGGGCCAGATGACGCCGTTGTCCACCAGGGTCCGGTCGAGACCGGGGCGCATCCGGCCGAGCAGGTTCAGTGACTCGCGGTGGACGAACAGGGCGCGGCTGCCGGGCCGTACGCGGTCGCTCGGATCGGCCTCCAGCAGGACGACGGGCAGGCCGCGGGCGCGGAGGGCGAGTGCGGCGGTGAGTCCGACCGGTCCGGCTCCGACGACCAGGACCGGTATCCGCCGGGACGGCGGGCTGGGGTGCTCATCGGGCATGGGGTACGTCTCCCGGGGCGGTTTCGGCGGGGCTGGGACGGTCGGCGGGGTCCACAGGTCACGCCCCGGGCCGGTCGGCCGCACCGGGCGCGGGCGCCGGTGCCGTCTGTTCGCGGAGCATCCGGGTGATCTCGACCCGGCGGACCTTCCAGGTCGAGGTCCGCGGCACGTCGTTGAACGGCCAGTGCAGCGGGGCGGCCAGGGGCGGCAGATCGGCGGTGGCGCGGGCCCACCGTCCGGGGTCGAGGGGCTCGTCGCGGCGGGTGCAGATCACCGGTACGGGCTCGCCGCCGGGGCCGATCACGATGATCGCCTCCAGCAGCTCCTCCAGCCGGGACATCAGGGTGTCCTCCAGTTCGAGATTGCTGTCGATGTGGTCGATCCGGTCGACCTCGCGGTCGATCAGATGCAGCTTGCCGAACCTCCCCAGGTAGCCCATGTCGCCCAGCCGCCACCAGCCGTCGGTGATGTTCCGCCGGTAGCGTTCGTGCTCGCCCAGGTAGGTCATGATGGTTCCCCGGCCGCGCAGTTCGAGATGGCCCGGCTGGTTCCGCGGCAGGACCCGGCCGTTGTCGTCGACGACCCGGAGCCTGATGAAGCCCGGCAGGACGTAGCCGACGTCGCGCCCGTCGTTCCGCCCGGCGCTCTTCTCCGTGTACCAGGCGCCGGAGATGGGGCCGGTCTCGCTCTGCCCGTAGAGCTGGATCAGCAGCGGGCGGGGGCGCCGGGACGCGGCGAGCAGCCGCTGGATGGTGCGGGGGTGGATGGCGTCGAAGGTGCTGCTGTAGTAGCGGACGCTGGAGAGCGGCGCGCCGGGCGCGTCGACCAGGTCCTCCCACTGGATGAAGTTGTTCGGATGGGTCTCGACCAGTCCCGGGCGGTGCCGGACGAAGATCGGCGCGATCTTGTCGGGGTCGGGGTCGCTGAGGACGACCAGCGGGTTGCCGTAGTTCAGGAAGACGCCGAGGGAGTGGAAGAAGCGGGAGTGCACGAACGACATGCAGAGCGCCACGGTCTCCGACCCGCGGATCGGCCAGGCGATGATCTGCTGGGGCAGCAGCCGGTGGAAGAGTGCCCGGGCGTTGTGGACCATCAGCTTGGAGACACCGGTGGTGCCCGAGGTGTGGGTGATGAGGGCGGGCTCGGAGGAGTGCATCCGTACGGCGGGCCGTCGGGGCGCCCCTTCGACCTCGGCGATCAGCGGCAGTTCACCGTGGCCCTCGGTGCCCGCGAGCAGTGTGCCCCGGGTCAGGTCCCGGACGGGGAGTCCGTCCAGCGGGCCGGTCAGCTTGGCGACATCGGTGATCAGCCACGGTCCGTCCAGCCGGGTCAGCAACTGGCCCACGATCTCCCCGGAGAGCGCGGAGGAGATCATCACCGGGACCGCGCCGATCCGGGCCGCCGCGCAGGCCAGCAGGGCGATGTCGAAGTTGTCGGTCTTGTGGACGGCGATCCGCTCGCTCGGCCGGACGCCCAGCTCCCAGAGGCGGGCGGCGAGGTCGGCCACCACATCGGCGAGTGAGGCGTAGTCGAAGTCGGTGCCGAGGGCCGGGAGGGTGGCCAGCGGCTGGTCGAGGGTGACCGGGGTGCCGGGGTGCTTCGCGGCGGCCCTCTCCCACAGCAGGCCCAGGTAGAAGGCCCGTTCCGGCGAGGGGTTGGCGCGCTTGGCGAGCCGGGGGAAGGTGAACATGGCGCGGCTGCTTTCTCTGCGGGGAACGGCGGAGGAGGGGCGGGGCGGGCCGGGATCCGGCGGGCGGCGGTGGCGGGCGGGCCGGTTCACCAGGTGCCCTGCCGGACGGCGAAGCGCTGGAGCTTTCCGGTGGCGGTACGCGGCAGGGAGTCGACGACCGCGACACCGCGCGGGACCTTGTACGGCTCCAGATGGGCGCGGGCGAGGGCGACCAGCTCCGGTTCGAGGTTCGCGGGTACGGGTCCGGTACGCGCCGGGACGACGAAGGCGCGGAGCTTCGACGCGCCCCGTTCGTCGGGCAGACAGGCGACGGCGACGTCGTGGACCGCCGGGTGCCGGGCCAGTACTTGTTCGACCTCCACCGGTGAGAAGGTGACGCCGCCGACCATTTCGAGGTCGTCGGTGCGTCCCTCGTGGACGAGGTCGCCGTCGGCGGTCCGGACGACCCGGTCGTGGGTGTTGAGCCAGCCGTCGACCAGGTTCCGGGCGGTCTCCCGGGGCAGGTTGTGGTAGCCGGTGGTGACCGTGGGGCCTTTGATCCACAGTTCGCCGGGGGTGCCGTCGGGGACGGGCCGGCCGTCCCGGTCGCGTAGCTCGACGGCGAAGCCGGGGACCGGGCGGCCGATGGTGCCCGGGACGTGGTGCCCGGGGCCGTTGGTGGTGATGGCGTGCCCGGCTTCGGTGGAGCCGAGCTGGTCGTAGACGGGGGCGCCGAGGAAGGCGGTCGCGCGTTCGCGGAGTTCGCCGGTCAGCCGCTCACCTGCGGAGACGGCGGCGCGGACGGTGGCGAAGGCGGCCGGGTCGGTCTCGGCGACGAGATTGGCGTAGGCGGAGGGGACGGCGAAGAGATAGCTGACCCGGTGTCCGGCGGCGATGGCCGCGATCCGGGCGGGCTTCGGCGGTCCCGGCTCCAGTACCGCGCGGGCGCCGGACCACAGGGGGAACGCCAGGGAGTTGCCGAGGCCGTAGGCGAAGAACAGCTTCGAGACCGAGTGGATGACGTCGTCCGGGCCGATCTCCAGGATCTGCGCCCCGGCGCCCGTGTGGTAGCGCGCCAGGTCGGCGTGGCGGTGGACGACTCCCTTGGGCAGGCCGGTGGTGCCCGAGGTGTACTGGAGATAGAGGGGGTGGTCGCCGTCGACCGGGGCGGACGGGGCGGGGAGCCGGGTCGCGGCGCTCCGGAGGAGTTCGGCGCCGCCGATCCGGGGATGGTCCGGCAGCAGAGCGGCGAACTCGGCGTCGGCGACGACGAGGGAGACGGCGCTGTCCTCGGCGATGTAGCGGTGGCGGTCGGCGGTGAGCCGGGGGTTGACGAGGACCGCCACGGCGCCGAGCCGGGCGGTGGCCAGGAAGGCGACGACCCAGGCGATGCCGTCGGGGAGGGCGATCAGGACCCGGCGGCCGGGCTCCACGCCGTGCTCGGCGAGTACCCGGGCGGCTTTGGCGGCGAGTTCGTGCACCTCCCCGTGGGTGATGGCGCTGTCGCCTTCGTGGAAAGCGGTACGTGTCGTCCACCCGTGCTCCGCGGCGGTCAGCTCAAGGGCTGCGGCCGTGTTCACCTGTGTGACTCCTGTCGTCGGTCGGTACGGGAGGGAGCGGGGCCGTGGGAGGGACCGGGCCCTTGGCATCCGGGGCCGGAGGAACCGGGGCCGTGGGAAGCACGGCCCCCGGCCCCGCGTTCCGGTCCGCTCACCGCCGGGCGGGCACCGGGTCGGCCGTGCGGTAGGCGCGCAGCGGGGCGGCGGCCTTGAGGACCATCTCGTCGAACTCGTCGTCGGCGTCGGAGTCGAGCACGATCGCGCCCCCGGCCCCGATCCGCCACTGGTCGTCGACCCTGACGGCGGTACGGATCACGATGTTCAGATCGGCGGTGCCGTTGGCGGAGAGCAGTCCGATCGAACCGGAGTAGACGCCGCGCGCCTCCGGCTCCAGTTCGTCGATGAGTTCCATCGTGCGGAGCTTGGGCGCGCCGGTCATCGAGCCGCCGGGGAAGCAGGCGCGGACCACGTCGACGGCGTCGGCGTCCGGCTTCAGCCGCCCCCGGACGGTGGAGACCAGCTGGTGCACGGTGGCATAGCTCTCGGTGGCCATCAGCCGGGGTACGTGCACGCTGCCGACCTCGCAGACCCGGCCGAGGTCGTTGCGGAGCAGGTCCACGATCATCAGGTTCTCGGCCCGGGTCTTGGCGCTGGCCGCGAGGGAGGCGCGGAGCCGTTCGTCCTGGTCGGGGTCGGCGCTCCGGGGCACCGTTCCCTTGATGGGCTTGGTCTCCACGGTGCCGGAGCGGTCGATACTGAGGAATCGTTCCGGCGAGGAGCTGGCTATCTCGACCCCGGGGAGCCGCAGATAGGCCGCGTACGGGGCGGGGTTGGCCCGGCGCAGGGCCCGGTAGTAGGTGTAGCCGTCGCCGTCGGCGGGGAGCCGGAGCGAGGTCGTGAGGCAGACCTCGTAGGTCTCGCCGGCCCGCAGGTTGCGCTGGATCTCGTCGATCCGGGCCCGGTACTCCGCCCGGTCGTGGGCGAGCCACCGCTCCGGGTCGGTACCGCCGCCGGTGGCGGGGACGGGCGCCGGCGGCCGAAGGGAGAGCAGGGCGGCGGCGGTCCGGTCGAGCCAGCGGGTGGCGGCGGTCTCGGTGCCGGGGGTGGAGTCGCTGAGGGCGAGCAGATAGGTGCTGTCCTGCTGGTGGTCGACGACGATCACCCGGTCGGCGAAGATCCAGGCGGCGTCCGGGGTCGGCGCGACATGTTTGTTGACGGAGCCGAGGTCGCCCTTGAGTTCGTAGCCGAAGTAGCCGACGTAGCCGCCGGTGAAGTCGAACGGTACGTCGGTGACGTCGACCCGGCGGCGCCGGAGCTGGGCCTGGAGGTAGTCGAAGACCGTACCCGGTGTCCGCTCCCGGGTGCCGTCGCCGCGTACGGTCTCCACCTCGCCGTCCGCGAGCCGGTAGCGGACGGTCTCGGCGAGCGGGCCGGACGCGTCGCCGAGATAGGAGAACCGGGAGCGGCCCGGTTCGACATGGGCGCTGTCCAGCCAGAACGCGGGGGCCGGGGAGTCCGCGTAGAGCCGGGTGAAGGCGGCCTCGGTGTCGACGGCGGTCTCGATGGTCCGGAGCTGGATCCGGTATCCGGCGGCCGGTTCCGCCGGTCCGGGGGTGGCGCGGGCGGGCCGGGCGACGGGCGCGGTGGCGGTGGCGGTGGCCGAAGGGACGGCGGTACGGGTGGACCGGCCCCGGCCCCTGGCCCGGGTGAGGTCGCGGAAGTTGGCCAGCATCCGGCGGCCGTACTCGGTGCACACGGACTCCGGATGGAACTGCACGCCCCACAGCGGCCGGACGCGGTGCCGCAGGCCCATGACGACGCCGTCCTCGGACCAGGCCGTCGCCTCCAGGGCGGAGGGGAGGGGTTCGGCGACGCTCAGCGAGTGGTAGCGCACGGCGGTGAAGCCCTGCGGCAGTCCGGCGAAGACGTCCTGCCCGTCGTGGTCGATCCGGCTCAGATAGCCGTGCCGGGGTTCGGGGGCGGGCACCACGGCCGCGCCCTCCGCGTGGCCGATGCCCTGGTGGCCGAGGCAGACCCCGAGCAGGGGGACGTCCGCGGCGGCGATGGCGCGGGCGGAGATCCCGAAGTCGCGCTCCCGGGCCGGATGGCCGGGCCCCGGGGAGATCACGACATTGTCGAAGGCGGACAGGTCGAGGTCGCGGGCCTGGGGCGCGTCATTGGTCATGACGACGGGTTCGGCGTCGTTGACCTCGGCGATCAGCTGGAAGAGGTTGTAGGTGTACGAGTCGTAGTTGTCGATCAGCAGAGTTCTCATGGCTCGGCTTTCTGGGAAGTCGCGGACGGTCGGCCGGCCCGGGGCCGGTTCATCCCTCGGCGAGCAGTTCGGCGACGGTCCTGGCGGCCAGCCGTGCCTGGTCGTCGTTGAGCCGGGGGTCGCACAGGGACCGGTAGGCGCGGCCGAGGCCCGCCTCGTGCGCGGGGCCGCCGTCGCCCAGGCACTCCGTCACGTGGTCGCCCGCGATCTCCAGATGGACGCCGCCCGGCCACTCACCGGCCCGGAACAGGACCTCGAAGAATCCGGCGGTCTCGTCGAGTACGGCGCTCATCCGGCGGGTCTTGACGCCGCCCGGGGTGGTGACGGTGTTGCCGTGCATCGGGTCGCAGACCCAGACCACGTCGTGCCCGGCCGCGCGGACGGCCGTGACCAGGCCGGGGAGGGCTTCCCGGATCCGCCCGGCGCCGAACCGGGTGATCAGGGTGAGCCGTCCGGCCCTGCGGTGCGGGTCGAGCCGGGCGCAGAGCCCGAGGACGTCCTCGGGGCAGGCGCCGGGGCCGATCTTGACGGCCACCGGATTGGCGACCCGGGCGAGAAAGGCGACATGGGCGCCGTCGGCCCGGCGGGTCCGCTCCCCGATCCAGGGCAGATGGGTGGAGAGCAGATACTGCTCCCCGGTGTGCGCGTCCCGGCGGACCAGGCACTGCTCGTAGTCCAGGACCAGCATCTCGTGGCTGGTCCAGAGCCCGGTCCGGTGCCAGCGCCCGGCCGTTTCGACGGTCCGGCCGTAGTCCTTGAGCACGGAGCGCAGACTGCCGTCCCAGGCCCGGTTGGGCAGCCCTGGGGCGTCCGGCCCGGCCGGGTACTCGGGCAGCAGCCCGGACGCGGTGCCGTGGGCGATCCGGTGGAGTTCGCCGAGGACGGCCCGGGCGCTGGAGTAGGCGGCGAGCATCCGCCGGGGGTCGGGGATCCGGCCGGTGTCGTCGGGGGCGTGGGAGTTGACCATGTCGCCCCGGTAGACCGGCAGCCGCCGCCCGTCGACGGTCTCCTCGGGCCGGGTGCGCGGCTTGGCGTACTGGCCCGCGATCCGGCCGACGGTGACGGTGGGCAGGGCGGCGCCGTCGCTGATGATCTCGGCCATCTCGCCCACGATCCGGTGCTTGCCCGCGACGGCGGCCAGGCCCCGGGCCCCCAGGGGTTCGGCGCAGTCGCCCGCCTGGAGCAGGAAGGACCGGCGGGCGGCGACATGGGCGAGGGCGGAGCCCAGCCGGCGGACATCGGCCGGGGCGGTGAGGGCGGGGGCCAGGGACAACTGGTCCTGGACCCGGTCCACCTCATGGGCGTCGGGCCAGCTCGGCTGCTGCTCGGCGGGCAGATTGCGCCAGTTGACGGCGGGCGGTACGGGGAGGACGGCCGGTTCCGGGGCGGCCGGTGGGACATCGGCGAAGGTCACGGCTTACTCACTTCCGTCGGTGGAGGGCGGGGCCACGGGCGGGGACCGCGTACGGGCCGTCAGGCTGCGGGCTCGGGTTCGGGCTCGGTCCCGGTGCCGGACTCGGGCTCGTACGCGGGCTCCGGCTCCGGCTCGGGCTCGGTTTCGGCCGTGATCAGGCCCTTCGGCTCCAGCAGGAACTGGGCCAGGCTGCCGTCGTGCGGTGTCTCGGGCGCGCCGGACCACGGCCGGACCCGCCCGGTGACCACCTTCCGTACGGTCGGCTCGCGCAGTACGGCCCCGGCCAGCTCCGCGTGCTCGCCGGGCAGCCCGACGACCAGCGAATTCCGCAGCGGCGCGACCCCGTCGGCGGGCCGCCAGGGCGCCACCACGACGAAGGGGAAGCCGAGTTCGGTCCCGGCGGGCGGGGCGTCGGCACGGTCGACGGAGATCACCAGGGGGCGCAGCACCACGGTCCCGTCGCCGGGGTCGGCGAGCGGGGCGCCGCCGTAGCGGTGGCTGCTGTGGTCGCGCGCGCCGTGGGCGGCGGCCAGGCCGACGGCGTGGTCCGCGAGGGCCTTGCCGTGTTCGGGGCCGAGCGCCGGTAGGGCGGCGCGCTCGTCCGTCACCGGACGGACCGGGAGGGCGGCGAGCCGCTCCGCGAGCGCCTCGGCGAGATCGTGGACGGAACCGCTGGTGAGAACGAGGGAGATGTTGTTGCACCGCACCCCGCCGTCGTCGGAGATCCAGCCGGCGAGGTCGTCGAGGAGTTCCTCGTCCTCCTGGTCCCCGGGGCCGAGCAGGACCTTGCTGCGTCCCGGGCCCCGGACGAGGACGTCGTTGCGGTGGCCGAACCGGGCCGCCGCCGCCGGGCCGCCGTACACCAGCCCCAGATCGGCCCTGGCCAGCAGGTTCTCACCGGACTCGTGGTCCCCGGGGAGAAATGCCACGGTGTCCGGGTCGAGGCCCGCGGCGAGCAGGGCGGTGACGAGTCTGCGCGGGGTGAAGGGGTCCTTGCTGCCGGGGCGGACCAGGACCCGGGCGCCCATGGCGAGGGCCCGTACCCAGGTGACATTGGGCTCGGGGTGGTTGTTGGGGACGACGGCGGCGAGCAGCGCGCCGCGCGGCACCCAGACCGTGCGGCAGCCGGGTACGGCGAACGGCGCGGGCAGCTCCGCCCGGTTGATCCGGTCGATCATCCCCAGGCTGTTCCCGATGTTGCCGACCGCGCGGGCGATGGCGCCGTACGGGGTGCCCGTGGCGAGGACGACCCGGCGGCGGTACGTCTCCGGCGACTCCCCGGCCAGTTCGGCCGTGGCGAAGAGTTCACCGGCGGCGGCGAACAGTTCGGGTACCGGGGCGGGCGCCGGGTCCGCCGCCCGCATCCGGTTGAAGGCGGCCTGGGCGAGCAGCCGGGGCGCGAGTCCGACCGTGGCGAGCGGGGTGCCGTCGAGGGCGGTGAGGACCGCCCGGTCCCGGCTGGGGACGTCCCGGCCGCCGATGACGGGATCGACGGCGGGCAGGGAGCCGGACATCAGTAGACCCCCTCGATCGCGGTCGCCGCGCCCTCGGTCCTCAGGGGCTGGATGTCGGCGAGGCCGTCGATGTCGTCGCCCTTGCCGGGCCGGACCCGGATCGCGGTGTCCCGTTCCGGCACATTGGGCAGGAACATGTCCCGGCTGAGCTGGTGGACGAGGACCTGGCCGCGTTCCCCGTACGCCACCGGCAGACCGGTCTCCGGGTGCACCAGCTCCACCACGGACTGCGGGAAGTAGGGCCGGAAGACGCAGGGGTGTTCGTCGCCGCTCTCCCGGGGGCGCTGCGGGGCGATGCCCATCACCGTATTGCCGTAGATGGCGGCGACCCTGGCCCGGGGGAAGAAGGTCTCCTCGATCTGGTGCAGCGATTCGGCGCTGATACTGGTACCGGCCCACAGGATCGCCTTCAGGGACCGCTCCAGCCGCTCGTACAGGCCGGGGCGGGCGCAGACCGCTTCCAGAACCGGCGGGGTGATGAACAGGACCGCGATGTCCTGGCTCGCCACGACGAGTTCGATCTGGTCGAGCAGATACTCGCGGTACTCGGCGGCGAGTTCCGGGCGGCCGGACGCGATCAGCCGCTTCACCCAGCGGGGATCGAAGTCCAGGGTGAAGCAGAGGGAATCGCGCAGCCGGGCCAGGTGCCGGACGGTCCGGCCGACGACATGCGGCCCGGTGGGGCCGACGTGGAGCCAGTGGCCCCGGCCCGGGAAGCCGTGCTCGGCCAGGACTTCGCTCACCCAGTCGACGTTGGCGGTACGCGCGGTGGAGTCCACCACGCGCTTGGGGGCTCCGACGGTGCCGCCCGATTCGAAGACCTCGAACCCGCCGGCCGCGCTCCCGGCCGGGATCAGCTCCTCCACCGGGACGGTCCGCAACTTGTCGCTGAGGTCCGGGAAGCGGCGCAGATCCGCCCAGTCGCGGATATCGGTGAGCGGGTCGAAGCCGAGCCCGGCGGCCTCGCGCAGCCAGAACGGGGAGCCGGTCGCGGGGTCGAAGTGCCAGTTCAGGACGGCGCGCAGATGCTCAGGGGCCTCGGGGTTCGGCGATCCCGCCGGAGCGGCCGGAGCCGCCGCAGCCTCGGGAGTCGTAGGAGTCGTACCGGGACTCCCCGCCGCCGGGGTGTCGTCTGCCAGCTCAGTCATAGGTCCAGCCGTTTCGTCGGATGGGTGCCAGCCGGCACCGGGGGATCGGTCACGAGTGCGCGCGGAGAGCCGTGGAGTGCCGTGGGGTGCCGTGGAGCCCGGGCGGGTACGCCCGCTCGCCGGGCGGCCGGGGCGAGGGTGGGGGCGGAACGGGTTGTGCGGCGGGTACGAGGCCGTGGGGGCGGGGGCTCAGGAGCCCGGACCGTCCCGGCCCCGCCCCGTCCCGAATTACCTTTTCCATGAGGCATCTTGGCGGTCAAGCATCACCCGGAGCCGCCCCGGTCAACTGCCGGACCGGGCACTGGCCGCCACCTGCGGGCCGCTCCTACTGTCCCCGCCATGACTCATGGGAGCAGCCGTAACCTCGACCTCGACGCCCTGTCCGGGCGGACCTACCAGGCCATGCACCGACTGGCCTCGACCGCCGCCGGGGCCGCCGGGGAATCCGGTCTCGAAGGCGCGCTGGTCGAACTGGTCCGCATCCGGGCCTCGCAGCTCAACGGCTGTGCCTTCTGTGTCGATATGCACACCGTCGACGCCCGCCGCGCGGGCGACTCGGAGCAGCGCCTGTACGCCCTCGCCACCTGGCGGGAGGCGCCCTTCTTCACCGAACGGGAGCGCGCCGCCCTGGAGTTCACCGAGGCCGTCACCCTGATCCACGACGGCCATGTGCCGGACGACGTGTACGAGCGCACGGTGAAGGTCTTCGGCGCGGAGCAGCTCGCCCAGCTCCTCTGGGTCATCGTGGTGATCAATGCCTACAACCGGGTCGCGGTCACCTCCCGGCGCGTCGCGGGCCACTACCACCCCGGCGCCTGACCGCCCCCGCCTCCCCGCCGCCTGACCCACCCCGGTTCCCCCGCCCCGGAGCCCACCCGTCCCCCGAGCCCGGCCGTCGTCTTCCGCCCGGCCGGGCTCACCGCCGCCCGAGTACCGGATCCCCCGGCCGTGGCCGCCCCGGCGACCGCGGCGCCCCCCCCGACACCAGTGAAGAGGGCCCGCCATGTCCGCCGCCCGGAGCAGTCCGATCCGTGTCCGACCGATCCGTGTCCGGCCGATCCGGGCCCTCCCGGTGGAGGCGTTCCACGACCCCTTCACCCGGCGGCTGCTGGCCCACCGCGGACTCACCACCGAACTGCTGGAGCGGCGCGAACGGTGCCGCCTGCGGATCCGGGTCCTGGAGCAGACCCCGGCCGCGCCGGAACTCGCCGACCCGGGGCTCCGGGACGTACTGCGGCTCGCCCCCGGTGTCCCGGCGCTGTCCCGCCGTACGGAACTGGTGACTCCGCTGGGCCGGGCGGTCTCCCGCAATCTGGTGCTCGGCCGGGTGCCGTCCGACGCCTCGGTCGCCGCGTCCGTCACCGGCCGGACCGCCCCCCTGGGCCGCGCCCTGGCCCGGCTCGGCGTGCCGAACCGGCGGACCCTCCTCACCACCGGTCTGGGCGAATGGCCGGGACCGGACGGCGCCGCGCCCGCCGCCGCCCGGGAGTACCTGATCCATCTGGCGGGCGAGGCGCCGCTCTACGTACGGGAGACGTTCCATCCCGCCGTGGCGCCGCCGCTGCCGCGCCCCGGCCACCCGGCGCTGTTCCCCGGGTTCCGCCCGCCCCTCGGCAGGACGGCATGAGCACCGGGGCCGCCGCGTCCGTACCCGCGTCCGCGTCCGTGTCCGCCGCCGTAGCCGTGGTCGGGGCCGGACCGGTCGGGCTCACCGCGGCCCTGGCGGCGCACGCCCGGGGCCTGGAAACCGTCCTGCTGGAGGCGCGTCCCCGGGACGCGGTACGCCCCGGCAGCCGGGCCGTCTTCGTCCACCGGGCCACCCTCGACCACCTCGCCCGGGTCGACCCCGGGCTCTCCTCGGAGATCACCGCGCGCGGCCTGGTCTGGAGCACCAGAAGCACCCTGTGGGCGGGCCGCCCGGTCCACCACCGGGTTTATCCCGCCCCCTCCGGACTGGTCCCCTTCACGTGTCTGGCGCAGAACGAGGTCGAGGACGTGCTCCGCCGGGCCTGCGACGCGGCGGGCATCCGCACGGTCTGGGGCGATGCCGTACGGGAGCTGGAGCACCGCCCCGGCGGCGTCCGGCTGCGTACCGCCGCCGGTACGGCCTACGAGGCCGGTCATGTGATCGCGGCCGACGGCGCCCGGTCCGCCGTCCGCGACCGCGCCGGGATCGAGCTGGAGGGCAGCACGTCGGAGACGGAGTTCGTCGTCGTCGACGTCGCGGGCGCGCCCGATTCCGGCGCCGCCCGCGTCTTCCACTACCGGCATCCCGCCGCCGGGGGCCGCAATGTGCTGCTGGTCCCGTTCCGGGGCGGCTGGCGGGTCGACGTCCAGTGCCGCCCGGGCGACGACGCCCGGCGGACGGCCGCCACCGCCGACCGCTGGGTGCCGCGACTGCTCCCCGACGTCTCCCCGGTACGGATCACCTGGACGTCGGTCTACCGCTTCCAGCGACGGGTCGCCGCCCGCTTCACCGACCCCCGCCACCGGGTGCTGCTGGCGGGCGAGGCCGCCCACCTGCTGCCGCCGTTCGGCGCGCGGGGGATGAACTCCGGAGTCGTGGACGCCGTCGAGGCCGCCCGCGCCGTCGCCGAGGGCACGGTCCCCCGGTACGCGGCCGAGCGGCGGGCCGCCGCGATCGCCAACGTACGGGCCGCGGGCGCCGCCCTCGACCATCTGCTGGCGGAGCGGCGCGGCCAACGGGTCCGGCAGTGGGCCGCCGCCCGGGTCGCCGCCCACCGGCCGGCCGCGGGCCGCTGGCTCGACGCGGCGCCCTACGGACCCACGACCCGTACGGTCACCTACTGACGGCCGGTACCGGGAGCCGGGAGGCCGTCGGCGGGCCCGGGCGGGATCCGGTGCGCCGCCCGGGCCCGGCGGGCGAAGCTGTCCCACACCCGGGCGTTCTCCAGGGCGAGACCGGTGACGGTGTCCACGCGGTGCGGCGGCAGTTCGGTGGCGAGCCCCTGCCAGTGCGCGGTGGAGAGCGCGAGCGCGCTCAGCAGCCGCAGCAGCAGCCGACCCGTCTCGCTCTGCCGCATCGCCGGGTCGCCGCAGAGGCGGCGGTAGACGTCCGCCGGATCCTGCCCGCCCCGGTCCCCGCCGCCCGCGCCCGCGCCGCCTTCGCCGTTCCGGTCCCGTACGGCCGGGGGTTCCGGGGCGGCGCCGGGCTCCGTACGGTCCCGGAGGTGGCGCTCGCCCGCCCGCTGCCGCGCCGGTACGGGATCCTCCCCGCGCAGCATCCGGTTCCGTACGTCGCGGACGGTGGCCGGGGCGAGCCCGGTCCGCCGGGCGATCTCCCGCAGGGACGAGCCGGGGGAGCCGGCCAGCAGGCGCTGCGCCTCCCGGCGGGCCCCCGCCGTGCTCAGCGGCCGTACCCGGCCGTCCCGGCCCAGACGCTCGGACGACGCCGTGCCGGGGGAGTCCGTACCGGGGTCGGCGTCCCGGCGCAGGGACGCGACGGTATGGGGGGAGAGCCCGGTCACGGCCGCGATCGCCCGGTCCGACCAATGGGGGCGGGTCAGCAGGACGCGTTCCGCCGCCGCCGTGCGCTCGGCGAACGTCAGCGGCAGACCGTGCCGGGTGTTGGCCTCGACGGCGTACAGGAAAGCCTCGTCGGCGGTGCAGTCGAGGAACCGCGCCTGGATCTCCTCCCGTTGCCGCAGCTCGGCGGCGCGCAGCCGGTACGTGCCGTCGACGATCCGCATGGTCGGGCGGTGGACGACGATCGGCGGCAGGGCCTCCTCGGCGGCCATCAGGGCCCGCAGATGCTCCGCGTTCTCCGGGTCGGTACGGGGGGAGTCGGCGGGCCGCAGCACGGAGAGCGGCACCGGCGACGCGGCGGTGGGCTGCTGCCGCGAGCGGCCGGAGGGCCGGTGGTGCGCGGGACTCGCGGGACTCGCGGGGTGCGTGCGATTCACGGGGCGTACGGGTGCCGTGGCGCCCGTCGTCGTCTTCGGTTTCATGCCTCTCCTGACACCGGGTGTCCGCCGGGACGGGCCGGGGTGGGCAACCGCGCGCCGCGCACAGTTGCCCACCTGGGCCGTGTCTTCAAAATCGCGCCCGGCCCGCGACGCCCGGCCCGCGCGTTCTCCCCCGTAGCCCTTGGGGCACGGTGGGGGTCCCCCCGGGCGGAGCCCAGGGGGCGTGCCCCCGGCGTTGTCGGGGTTCCCGAGTACGTCCGGTACGAGGGAAACCGCCCCCTGGCGCCGCCGGGGACGCCGCACCGCCGTCGCGACCGCACGCACCGGACGCCGCGGGCCGCGCCCTTCGGGCGGACGGCGCCATTTCGAAGACATGGCCCGGGCGGCCGTCCTTCGCCGTTCGTGTCCTGGGTCGTTGTCGTCCGTCGGCCGGGTGCCCGGCCGGGTGGTCACGGCATCGGCGTCCGGCCACCCGGCCGGGGGAACTCCGCGGCCCGGGGCCGTCGTCCGGGCCCGGGCCGTCGCGCGGTCAGCCGGTCCGGCCGGCCGCCGAGCCCGTGCCCCCGCCGGACTCCAGGGCGCGGTCCACGAGTTCCGCCGAGGCTCCCGTGTAGCGGAGCGGGTCGAGGAGCCCGGCGAGCCGCTCCGGGCCGAGCCGGTCCCCGACCCCGGGACGGGCCGCCAGCACCTCCCCGAGGGTCCGGCCTTCGCGGTCGGCCGTCGCCGACGCCTCGGTCAGCAGGGCCTTCGCCGCCGCCCGGCCCAGGTGCGGGGCGAGGGCGGCGGCGACCCGCTCGGAAACGACCTGACTGCCGGTGACGGACAGGTTCTCCCGCATCCGCCCGGGGTGCACCCGCAGTCCGGCGATCAGTTCCACGGCGGTGTGCGCGGCGCCGCCGGTCAGCCGCAGACAGCTCCGCAGCAGCTCCCACTCCGCGTGCCAGGCACCGGCCGAACGCTCGTCCTCGGCCAGCAGACACTGCGTCAGACCGGCCGCGAGCAGCGGCACCTGAAGGGCCGAGGCCCGGATCAGCGTCGCCAGTACCGGATTGCGCTTGTGCGGCATCGCCGACGAAGCGCCGCGCCCGGTCCCGCCCGGCTCCGAGACCTCCGCGACCTCGGTCCTGCTGAGCGACTGGACGTCCAGGGCGATCTTGCCCAGCGCCCCGGCGGTGGTGGCGAGCGCGCCGGCCAGATCGGCGACCGGGGTACGGAGCGCGTGCCAGGGCAGCCCCGGGTCCGCGAGCCCGGTCTCTTCGGCGAAGGTCCGGCCGAGTTCCCGGGCGTACGAGCCGGTGTCCCGGCCCCGGTCCGGGCCGTCCGGCTCTTGGCCGTCCAGCTCCGCGTACTCCAGATATCCGGCCAGGGTCCCGGCGGCACCGCCGAGCGAGACCGGGAGCCCGCCGTCGAGCAGCCGCCCGAGCCGGTCGGCGCAGTCGTCCAGCAGCCGCCGCCAGCCCGCCGCCTTCAACCCGAAGGTGATGGGGACGGCCTGGAGTCCGAGGGTGCGTCCGGCCATCGGGGTGTCGCGGTGCTCGGCGGCCAGCCGGGCCAGCAGCTCCGAGCCGCGCGCCAGATCGGCCACGACGAGCCGCAGGGCGTTCCGCGATACCAGCATCGCGCCGGTGTCGAGGATGTCCTGGCTGGTGGAGCCCCGGTGGACGTATTCGGCGGCGGCCGGGTCGGTCTCCGCCACGGCGTCGGTGAGGGCGCGGACCAGCCCGACCACGGGGTTGGCCGTCTCCCGGCTGCCCAGGGCGATGGCGCGGCAGTCGAACCGCTCGGCCCGGGCCGTCTCGGTGATCACGGCCGCCGCGCTCTTCGGCATGGTGCCGAGCCGGGCCTGGGACCGGGCGAGCGCCGCCTCGGCGTCCAGCATGGCCCGGAGCCAGGCCAGGTCGCCGACGGCGGCTTCGACGGGGGTGCCCGCCCGGACGGGTGTCAGCAGGCCGGTGTCGGGCTCGGCCGCCGGATGTGCCGACTCGTCGGCCGTATGCGGTGGTCCGGCCGGGCGATCGTTCACCGGGCCACCTCGGACATGGTGTGCGGGCCGGGTCCCGGGGCCGCCGGGTCCGGGACCGGCAGCGGTTCCGTCAGCGCCGCCGCCGGGTCCGGCAGTGGCGTCGTCGGCGCCGTCAGCGGGGCCATCAGCGCGGCGGCGATCGCGTCGGAGTCCCCCAGCGTCACGGAGTCCACACCGGGGCGGATGCCCGCGGCGGTGGCCCAGTGCACGGCCTCGGTCGGTACGCCGTAGGCGAATCGGCGGGGATGGGGGCGGCCCCGGGCGTCGATCACATGGCAGGGCCGTTCGGTGACCGCGACCGCGCCCGTCCGGTAGCCGGTCCCGCCGGGCGCCCCGGGCACCGTGTGCGGGCGGGCCTGGCCGGACGCGAGCAGTTGGGCGAGGAGGGGATCGGCGGTCTCCGGCAGGTCGGGCACCGGCAGCCGGGCCTCGATCAGGACCCGGCCCGGTACCGGCTCCCCGCCGACGGCTCCGGACCGGGCGGTGAACACCCCGGTGTCGTCGTCGGTGCCGATCCGCAGCTCCGGCCCGAGGACGTCGAGGACGTCCGCCTCGATCAGCGCGATCATCTCCTCGATCCGGCCCGCGGGCGGTCCGATCGAGAGGAAGGCGTTCAGGGGGGTGTACCAGTGGTCGAGGTGGGCGCGGTGGGACTCGCCGGTGAGTCCGGCGTGGTCGACGGCGAGCCGGACCTCGTTGCGCAGATCGCGCAGCACGTCGAGGGCGGCCTTCACCGGTCCGCTGACATTGCCCTGACGGGCCTCCGCGAGATCCTTCCGGAGGTAGCCGAGGAGCCAGCTCCGGTAGTCGGCGGGCCCGGTGAACTCGCGGCCCCGGTGCGGGTGGGCGACCCGGTCCCAGTCCCACCGGTCCCCGGCGGCGACCCCGAACCGGTCCAGGACGGCGGTCCGTTCCCCGGCGGTCCCGGCCGCCAGGTAGGCGGCGGCCAGCCGTTCGGCGTCGCCGGCCCGGCCCGCCCGGCGCAGCAGGGCCTCGTAGTAGACGCACTCCACCTCGCGGGAGATCAGCGACCACAGCTCGGTGTGGAAGTCGATCCCGGTATCGCCCCGGCCGCGCAGCCGGGCGACGGCCCCGACGGTCAGCAGCCGCGGTGAGTAACGGCCGTACGCGCCCTTCTCGTTGGCGCCGCGCGAGTGGTACGGGACCCCGCGCCGCGACCCCGCGACCAGGCGCGGCTCCGCCCCGGACGGCCGGTAGACGAGCCGGTCGCCGACCCGTTCGTAACCGCCGCCCCGGCCCTCGGTGAAGAGCGCCATATGGTCGAAGAAGTTCAGCCCGAGGCCGCGGAGGAGTACGGTCTCGCCGGGCCGGACCGAGGAGAGGTCCAGATCGGCCGGGTTGGCCGGGGGGACGTAGCGGAGTCCGTGGCGGCGCGCGAAGGCGGCGTGGCCGTTCTGGGTGCGGTCGGCCCGGGACGGGGTGTGTCCCAGGGCGAGTACCACCGACGCCAGGCCCGCCAGGACGGTGCCGTCCTCCAGCCGCAGCCGCTGCCCGCCGCCGGGTTCGTCGTCCAGGGCCACCGCCCGGCCGGTGTGGACCCGTACGGTGACCGGGGCCGGTGCCGTGCCGACCACCCGCCGGAACGCCCACTCCAGATAGCGGCCGTAGAGGGCCCGGGTCGGGTAGTCGTCCGGTCCGAGGCCCCTGACCTCGGGGAGTACGGCGTCGGTCAACTCGCCGAGCGGACCCATCAGGGTGAGGAACCGGGCCCACTCGTAGAGGCTCGGCCCCTCGGTCACCGGTCCCGTCATGGTCACCGAGTCGTCGGTGAAGACCGTGACCTGGGACGCCACCGTGTTCATCAGCAGATGGCGGCTCTGGTCGGTCCGCCACACCGCCCCGGGGCCGGGCGGGAAGGGGTCCACTACATGCACCGTGACCGGGGTTTCGGCGCGCTCGCGGGCGAACCGGGCGCAGAACCGCTCCAGTACGGAGAGTCCGCGCGGTCCGGCGCCGACGACGGCTATCTCGTGCCGGGACCGGCTCACCGGGCGACTCCCCGCCGGGCCGCGCGCGTTCCGGCTCCTCCGGACACCGGAACGTACGGCGGGACGGGCCGGACAGGTCTTGCGGGTCGAGCGGATCGGACAGGTTGGACGGACAAGATGGTCTCCCGAGGTCGTTCGGCCTGTGTGCCTGCCGATCTGGTCGCGTCGGACGGGGTTCCGGGTGCCGGTGAAGGTCCTGCCGGTGCTCCGGCCGCGCGTCGGTGCCGCTGTCTGTGCTGGTTCTGGTGCTCGTGCCTTTACGGTCGCCGGGCCGTCTCAGCGCGGCCGGGCGGGCGCCGGAGGAAGGCGGTCCGGCGGAGGTCCACCGGTGTACGGGTCCGGCCCGTACGAACCGGGCACGCCCTCGGAGCAGAACATGTCCTCACCCCAGGTACCTTTTAGGAAAGCTATCGAGTGAGATAGTAGCCGGTACAAGATGTGTGCTCAACCGACTTGGTTTTCACGGTGATTGGGCAGGTGATGCCCCTTTCGGCGCCCGGCAGGGCGCCCCGGAACCGGCCCTTCGCGGGCACGCGAAGCGGGACCCGAGCCACCCGGCCCGGGTCCCGCTGTCACCTCGTCAGCCTCGGGGCGCGATCACCTCCGGGGCGTACCGCCCACCGGCCCGGAAGGCCCCGCCGGGTGCCGCTCCGGCGCGTACCCGGCCCCGTACTCGGTCCCGTACCCCGTCGCGTACGACGGCTCGGGGTGCCCCTGGTGCTGCGGATATTCCGAACCGTCCCGCTGGTCGTGCTGCTGCTGGTGTCGATCGCCCCGCGAGGGCCACCACATCGACCGCCCCAGGAGCGCGGCCAGGGCCGGGACCAGGACCAGGGAGAGGACCAGGGCCGAGAGCAGGATCCCCAGCGCCGTCGAGAAGCCGACCTCCTGCGTCGCCGGGCTCGCCGCCAGGCTGCCGAAGGAGCCCGCGAGGACCAGGCCCGCCGTGGCGATCGCGGGCGCGGTGTGCCGTACGGCCTCGGCGACGGCCCGCCGGGCCGGGACCGGCTTCGCCATCTCCTCCCGGATCCGGTCGCCGATCAGGATGTTGTAGTCCGTACCGAGCGCCACCACGAAGAGGAAGAGCACCAGCGGCAGCGTGAAGAGGACCCCCGGCCGGTCGAGCATGTGCTGGAACAGCAGGGTCGCCGCGCCCAGCGTGGCCGCGAAGCCGAGCCCGACCGCGACCAGCAGGACGAGCGGCGCGACCAGGGACCGCAGCAGCAGGAGCAGGATCAGCGCGATCAGTCCGGCCGCGATCGGGAACACCAGCCGCAGATCCTTCTCGACCGCCTCGGAGACATCGGCGTAGATCGCCGCGGTACCGGTGATGTGCGCGTCCGCCCCGTCGGGCCGGTGCTCGGCGATCGCGGCCCGGACCGGCCCCGACACCAGCTCACGCGCCTTCGAACTCTCCGACCCCACCTTCAGTACGACCCCGATACTGGCCGCGTCGCGATCGGCGTCGTAGCGCGCGGGCAGGACCTGCGCCACGCCCTCGGTCTTCCGCAGCGCGTCGCCGAGCCCGTTCACCGCCCGCTCGTCGAGGGGCTTGTCGCCGCGGACGTACACGGTGTGCGGGTCGACGGCGCCCGCGGGCATGCTGCGGGCGATCTCCTCGGCGACCTGAACGGCGTCGGTACGGTCCTGCTCCGGCATGTCGTAGCTCATCTTCACGCCGAGCGCGCCCGCCGACAGCAGCCCGAGCAGGGCCAGGCTGCCGAGTACGTACCGGACCGGCCGGTGGGCGACGGCGAGACCGAGCCGGGCCGCGAATCCGCCCCGCCGCTCCCGCTGCCACGCCTTCGACGGCCAGAACATGGCCCGGCCGGTGACGGCGAGGATCGCGGGCATCAGGGTCAGGCTGGCCAGCAGCATCACCAGGACGGAGACCGCGATCGCCGGGCCCAGCACCCGGAACTGCCCGAAGCTGGCGACCCCGAGGGTGGCGAAGGCGGCGACGATCGTCAGACCGGCCGAGGTGACCGCGCCGCCCACCTTCGCGGCGGTCGTGGCGGCGGCCTCCCGGGCGTTCACTCCCGGGTTGTTCCGCAACTCCTCACGGAACCGGAAGAGGAGGAAGAGGAAGTAGTCGATCCCGATACCCAGCAGGACGACGGTGATCAGGGACGGCACGGACGCGTCGAGACTGATGTCGAAGAGTTCGGCGAACCCGGCGACCGCGCCCGACGCGACCCCGCCGACCAGCACACACGCGATCAGCGGCAGCAGGGCCGCCAGCGGGCTGCGGAAGACAAGCACGTTCAGCAGCACGATCAGCCCGATCGTGGCTATGTGGACGAGCTGCTCGCTCTCCTTGCTCGCCTCGATGGAGTCGACGGAGGACGCGATACCGCCGGTGAACCCGGCCTTCATCCCGGCCCCGGTGAACTCCTTCCGGGCGTCGTCCCGGAAGTCCTTGTAGACCTCCTGGAGCCCGGGGTCGTTCATATTGCCCTTGAGGGAGAGGCTGACCAGCTGGAACGTGCCGTCGGGCGCGACGGTCCCGATCCCGAGCCGGGGCTTCTGTGAGTGGTCCTCCATCAGCGGCATCTCGGGCTTCGCCGCCTCGATCCGCCGGTCGGCGAGTTCCCGGACGATGTCGGCGATCCGGGCCCGGTCGGCGGCGGTCAGCTTCTTCCCGTCGGTACGGGAGAGGAGCACGGTCGCCGCGTTGGCGTCGGGCTTCGCGCCGAACTCCTCCTCGGCGATCCGCAGGGCGGCGGCGGAGTCGTACCCCTTGGGCAGGAAGTCCCCGGTCTGGGAGTCGGTGGCCTTGTACATCAGGGACTGGCCGACGACGCTCAGGGCGATGCCGAGCAGCACCCAGACGCCGATCGTCAGCCAGCGTCGCCGCGTGGCGAACGAGGTGATACTGCGGATCATGGTCTTTTCGGCCTCTTCCGGGGACGGGAACGGTGACGGGACGGAACGGGCTCCGGAACCCGTTTCGGCGACGGGTTCCGGGGCGGGTTCCGGGAACGTCCCAAGCTCATCAAGCCGACCCCCCGCCGGACATCGTGCGCGGGAACGGAGCCCGTTCCGGACCGGGGTCCGGGCCGCCCCGGGGGCAGGACCCGGGTACCGGCCGGGAATCCGCCGAGGTGAGGAGAGGGGCGGGGGGCGGCCGTGGTCGGATGAGGGGGTCCGGGTCGGCGAGAATCGCACGGGAGGTGTGGAATGACCGGAAACAGCGGTGGCGGTACGGCGCCCGGCGCGGGTACGGCGGATCACGCGCCGTCGGCCGGGCCGACGGCGGTCGCGGGGCCGACGACGGCGCGCCCGAACGGACCGGGCCCCGGCTCCGACGCGGCTCCCGGCCCCGGCACCGGCTCCGACGCGGCTCCCGAGACCGGAACCGCCCGCTCACGCCTCCGCCGCGCGCGCCACCGGTACGGCCGGTACGCCACCCGGCGCGGCATAGCCTCCGACGCGCTCTCCTGGCTCCGCAACGACGTCCTGATCCTGCTGACCATCGCCTTCGAGATCCTCGACTACAGCGCCACCGCCGGCCACAGCCAGCAGTCGATATCCCCCGTCGGGGTCGTCGTCGCGGCCCTCGTCCCCCTGGTACTGCTGCCCCGCCGGGACGATCCGGTCCGGTCCTTCACGGCGCTGGTGGTCCTCCAGACGGTGTCCGGACTGTTCGTCCCGATGACCTACGGCGTCGGCGTGGCCCTGATGCTCGCGTTCTACTGCGTGGTCCGTACCGCCGACCTGCCGACCACGATCTGGGCCGGTACGGTCGCCGCCACCGCCAACGCGCTGCGCACCCTCGCGGGCGACGCGGCCCCGATGACCACGCTCCCCGACACGCTCGGCCTGCTCTTCGTCGCCCTCATCGGGATCTGGGTCACCCGGTGGCGGCGGCAGGCCGACCTCACCCGGCGGCTGCTGGCCGAACGCGCCGTCGCCGACGAGCGCCGCCGGATCGCGCGCGAACTGCACGATGTGGTGGCCCACCACATCACCACCGTCTATCTGCTGTCGGGCGGCGCGCGGACGATGCTCGACCACGACGTGGCGGCCTCCCGCGAGGCGCTGCTGACCCTGGAGACATCGGCCCGTTCGGCGCTCGGTGAGATGCGGGAGCTGCTGGGGGTGCTCCGCAGCGACGACGGCGGACCGGACGAGGCGCCGTCGGAGCCGCAGCCGGGCGCGGCGGACATCGCCGGGCTCGTCGCGGGCTCGGCGGTGGCCGGGCTCCCGGCGGAGCTGCGGATCACCGGCGCCCCGCCCGTACCGCCCGCGGCCGTACCGGCGACCACGGGACTGACGCTCTACCGGATCACCCAGGAGGCGCTGACCAACGCGCGCAAGCACGCGGGGGAGGGCGCGCGGGCCGCCGTCAGGCTCGACTACCGCCCGGGAGAGGTCACCGTCGAGATCACCGACGACGGCCGGGGCGCGCGCCCCCGCCGGGCGGCGGCACCCTCACCGGGCTGCCCGGGCGGCGGGTACGGTCTGCTGGGGATGCGGGAACGGGTCGCCGTACACGGGGGCTCCTTCGAGGCGGGCCCCCGCGAAGGCGGCGGGTTCCGGGTGACGGCCACACTGCCGCTACAGCTGTCATGACCCCGCCCCCGAGCCCCCGACGAAGGAGCCGCCCCCGATGACCACGCCCACGCCGCCGCCCGCCCCCGGCCCGCTGACGGTCCTGATCGCGGACGACCAGCCGCTGGTCCGGACCGGCCTGTCGCTGATCCTGCGCGCGGCCCCCGGCATCGAGGTGGTCGGCGAGGCCGGGAACGGCGAGGAGGCCGTCACCGAGGCCCTGCGGCTCCGCCCCGACGTGGTCCTGATGGACATCCGGATGCCTGTCCTCGACGGCGTCGGCGCCACGGAACGCCTGGTCGCCGAGGTACCCGGCTGCCGGGTCCTGGCCCTGTCCACCTTCGACATGGACGAGTACGTGATCCGCGCGCTGCGCGCGGGGGCGTCCGGCTTCCTCCCCAAGGACGTCTCACCCGAGGAGCTGGCGTCGGCGCTCCGTACGGTCCACTCCGGCGAGGCGGTCGTGGCCCCCCGCCTGCTCACCCGCCTGATCGGCGCCTTCGTCACGGCCCCGCCCCCGGCCGCCGCCGACCTGTCGGGCCTGACGCCGCGCGAGGTGGACATCCTCCGGCTGATCGCCTCGGGCCTGGACAACACGGAGATCGCGGCGTCCCTGACGATCGGAGTCCAGACGGTGAAGAACCATGTCACGAACGTCTTCGCCAAACTGGGGGTACGGGACCGGGCCCAGGCGGTCATCGCGGCCTACGAGTCGGGCCTGGTCCGCCCCCGCACCCCCTGACCTCCGGGCGCCCGGAAATCCGGGGGCGCTCCCGGCCCGGTACCGCGTCAGGTCGATCGCACCCGGGGGAACGGGTCCCTGAGATGGATCAGTTCATCCGGCAAGGGGCCCGGGGTGGCCAGGGTGGCGTGCTGCGGGCAGACGTAACGGACGGCTCCGGCGAAGGAGCCGACTTCGACGGCGGCGGGCGACGCGCGTCCGCAGATGACGCAGGGGTCGTCCGCCGCCGGTGGGGCCGCGCGGATCAGGCCGTCGCGGATCATCGGCTGAGCAGCCCGTCCGGGATCGGCAGATACGTGCCGGGTGGCACGATGTACAGCTTCCGCCGGGCCCGCGCGGCTTCCGCCCGGGCCTTGAGGATGGCCTGGGCCTGCTCCTTGCCGGGACTGGTCCAGGGCCTCCGCCACGGGTCCGCACGGACCGTCTCGGCGGACGGGGTGCGGCGGACTGCGCGATGTGCGGCGCTGTGCCGTCCGGGTCCGGTACGGCGGTACGGGACCGGAAACCGCCGGGCGCGTTCGAGCAGGCGGACGATAGGGTCACGCATGGTCGTTCAGCTCCTTCTGCAAGCTGATCGGCAAGCCCCGGCGGGACCGTTGGCGCGGTCTGTCGGGGCGCTTCTGTTCTAGCGGGTGGTCCTGAGCACGGTCCGGGCCTCGGCTTCGACCCGCATCGGATCTGCTCCGCCACCGATTCGGCGAAAGACCTCGATCCGCCAGTCACGCGGCAGCCGCCGTACGCGATGGACGAGTTCGGGCGCGTCGATCGCGCGCAGGTCGTCGTAGTCGGGCAGGGGAGGCGCCTCCCCCTTTCGCGCGTACGCGGACGCCACCGCGAGGGCCTTCGCGAGAGTCGGCCGCCCGGACTGACTGACGCGGGCCCCGTGGTGCAGATTCCGCAGCACCGTCGCCTGCCACGCCACCGGCAGCACCTCCCATTGACGGAGCAGTTCGGCGGCGAGCCGGGCATGCCGGGTGCGCTCCGGGTCGGCCTCCGGCCACCGCCCGGCCCCACTCGGGTCGTACAGGGCTGCGAAGTACGCGACGTCCATGCACAGCGCCGTGATCCTCGGGCCGTACTCCTCCCCGTCGGTCTCGACCGGCCAGGTACGCCCGATTTCCCGCGCGTCCGCCAGACACCACCGGAGCCCGGCCCGAGTGTCCCCGGGCAGCGACTCCCACACCTCCGACGCGACAAGTGCGTCCCGGACCAGGGTCCCCGCCTCGGCCGCCAGTCCGGCGACGACCGGCCACTCCTTCAACCGCCAACAACCCAACGCGTCCAGTACTCGGCGCACTTCATGGAAGCTCGCGGCCCGCCGCGACGGCGGAATTCCGAGGGCGGGACGGCTCGGGGACATGGACACGTAAGTACCTCTTACCTTCACGGGTGTTCCGGATGAAACATCACCATTAGTAAGGCAAGCGTCGCGCTCCGCGCGTACCCTCAACAGGCCCTGAGCCTTAACAAGTAAGGAGTTAAGGCATTCTGAGCCTGAGGGGGCTCCATGACGATGGAGAACGACCACGGCCGCCCCGAACCGACGTCCAGCCTGCTGGCCTTCTTCGGCTCCCGGTTACTGAAACTCCGAATCGAACACGGCTGGTCCCAGAGTGACCTGGCGACGAAAGCCCACACCACGGGCGCGATGATCAGCTATGTGGAACACGCCAAGCGCGTCCCGTCGGCGGACCTGGCGAGGGATCTCGACCAGGCGTTCGGAACGGACTTCTTCGCGGAGTTCTATCCGTTCGTGATCCGGTACGCGTACCCGTCGTGGTTCCTGCCGTACGTCGAACTGGAAGGCCAGGCGGCGGCTATCCGTATGTTCGACAGCCAAGTCATTCCTGGGCTGCTTCAGACCGAGGATTACGCCCGCGCAACTCTGGCGGCCATGCGTCCCGACCGGCTGGACGACCTGCTGGCCGCACGCATGACGCGACAGGCGATCTTCGAACGAGATGATCCGCCGTACTGCTGGTTCATCGTCGATGAGCAGGCGTTGAGGCGAGAAATCGGCGGTCTCGACGTCATGGCCGCCCAGCTCGAACACCTGCTGGTGCTCGGCCAGGAACCCAGAAACGTCATCCAGATCGTCCCGCGAGAGGTTGCCGCACACCCCGGCCTCGCTGGCCCCTTCACGCTCTTGTCTTTCGAACAAAGCCGCGATCAGGGGAGTGGGAAGCCTCCGCATGATGTCCTCTATGTGGACGGCTTCTCTCAAGGCAGGACAGCACTGGAAAGGGAGGAGGTCGCATTCGCCGCACGGGCATATGATCTGCTCATCAGCTATGCGCTGTCGCCGGAGGCATCAGCTGAACACATCAGCGAGCACTTGGAGAATTTGAGATGAATCCAAGCAAGTTGGGCATTTCTTGGTACAAGTCCAGCTATAGCAGCCCGAATGGCGGGCAGTGCCTTGAGGTGGGCAAGGGCCTCTCCGGTGTTGTCCCTCTCCGGGACAGTAAGCGCCCTGACGGCCCTGTCGTCGTGGTCAGCCCCCGTGCGTGGGCGGGCTTGGTCGCCCTCGCGCGGGAAGCCAACCTGTAGATAGCCGTGTCCACCCCCGTGTCTCAAGCGGGGACGGCGGGGGTGGATCGTTCCATCTGCTCTTGGAGGCGATGAGATGAATCCCGGCCGCTTGAGCGTCACCTGGTACAAGTCCAGTTACAGCACCAATGGTGGCAATTGTCTTGAATTTGGCAAGGGTGCCCCCGGTGTCGTTCCTCTCCGGGACAGTAAGCGCCCCGACGGCCCTGTCATTGTGGTCACCCCCCGTGCGTGGGCCGGTCTGGTCGCCCTCGCCCGGGAAACCGAGCTGTAGGTAGCAGCCTCCACCCCCGTCTCTCAAACGGGGATGCCGGGGGTGGACGGCTTCTCGTTCCCTGATCGCCGGGAGACGGGGACCTCGTAGACGATCTCGGCGAGAGACGCCGGGACGACGATGTCCGCCGTCTCGACGGCGGGCCGGTTCAGAGCGCGCAGGGGCACTCCCGGTACTCCAGACCCAGCTCCCGGTCGACGGGCACGCTGGTCCGGGTCGCGGCGGCCGTCACCGCGGCCCAGGAGCCGTACTTGGCGTACAGCTGGTCGGCCGTCGGCCCCAGCGGGTTGCCGTACTTGGCGATGTTCCGTTCCTCCAGGCGCCGGACCTCCTCCGGGCTCATTCCGGCCCGGGTGATCTCCTTGGCGTCGTTGCGGAGCTGCACCATCCGCCGGGCGATCTGCTCCTCGGACGCCCCGGCGGCCCGCATCTCGCACTCCTCGCGGTCCATGTCCAGCAGCAGGCCGTGGTACATCATCCGGATATCGCGGGACTTCTCCCGCTGTTCCGGTGTCTGGGCGCGGATCTGGCAGACCACGGGTTCCGGACTGTCACAGGGCCCGGTGGACGGCGGCTCCTGCGACACGGGCGCGATGTCGACGGACCCGCAGGCGGCGGTCGACGGCGCGCAGACGGCGGCGTGCGCCCCGGCGGCGGGCAGCAGAACGGCCTGCCCGGCGAGGACCACGGCGAAGGCCGCGCCCCGCGCCAGACGGCGGAAGGATCGGTGACGGATGCTCGACATGGACGGCATCCTGGGCCCGTACGAGCCCCGGGGGCGCGCGGAACACCCCCGATTCGCCCGTCCGAATGACGACGTACGCCCCGGAAAACCGAACGCGCCCCCGCCCGCCGGTGACTACGGTCGGATGCCATGCCGAATGAGATCTTCCAGGACCCACGACTGGCCTCGATCTACGACCCGCTCGACCCGGACCGCTCCGATCTCGACGCCTACCTCGCCATGGCGGACGAGTTCGGGGCCCGCCGGGTCCTCGACATCGGCTGCGGTACGGGGGTGTTCGCCCTGCTGCTCGCCGACCGGGGGATCGAGGTGACGGGCGTCGACCCGGCGGCGGCGTCCCTCGACGTGGCGCGCGCCAAACCGGGCGCGGACCGGGTCCGCTGGATCGACGGCGACGCGACGGCCGTCCCGCCCGCCGACCTCGGCTCCGGCTACGACCTGGCGACGATGACCGCCAACGCGGCGCAGCAGATCCTCGACCCGGCGGACTGGCACGCCACCCTCGAAGCCGCCCGCCGCTCCCTCCGCCCGGGCGGCCGGCTGGTCTTCGAGACCCGCGACCCGGCCGTCCGCGCCTGGGAGTCCTGGACGCGGGAGCAGTCGTACGAGGTCGTGGACATCCCGGGCACGGGGGAGGTCGAGAGCTGGTACGACATCCTGGGCGTCGAAGGCCCCCTGGTGACGTTCCGTCAGACCTGTATCTTCCGCGCCACGTCCGAGACGCTCACCTCGACGTCGACGCTCCGCTTCCGTACCCGGGACGAGATCGCCGCCGATCTCCATACCGCCGGCTTCCGGTCCTACGAGCTCCGCGACGCCCCGGACCGCCCGGGGCGCGAGTTCGTCTTCGTCGCGGAACGCCTGAAGTGACATAGCCCACAGGGGCGCGAGCGGCTGTTGTCGTGGACGGCGTACACAGATGCCGTAAACGGCGTAGAAACTCTACTCGCCACCCGGTTTGGTATGGACCAATTGATTAGCCGCTCGGCCGTATGTTCGCAGCTCAGAGCGCTCAAGGCGGGGCTTAAGTGGAATTAACGCCAATTCACTGGCCGACTCGGCGTCACATTGCCGTGGAGTACCGCGATTGGCGACGCCACTGAACGTACGGGCGCACCCGGTAAGGTAATCCCAACATCTTCTTCGAGGCGGCACCGGTCGATCGGTTGTCCCGATCGGGGCCGATCGGGCTCCGTCGTCAAAGGGAAGGTGCCGCGTATGGCCGATCCGCCGAAGGGCGGAGAGCGAACCAACCGGAAGATCGTCAAGAAGGCCGCCGTATGGCTGGCGCTTCAGGCACTGGGTGCCTGGTTGCGGCGTCAACTGTTCGACGGTCACCTCTAGGCGCGTAAGGCCCCCTGCGGCAACAGAGGGCCTTCCCGGGAGATCGCTCCCAGACGCCGACCCTGTGCCTCCGCCGACGGCTTCGCGAACCGTGGAGGTACAGGGTCTTTCCTTAACCAATACACGTGGACCGAAGTCCTTTAACCGTGCGGTCAGCGATTCCTAACATCCCGTGTTTCAACGAGCACATCCAGCAGTTCTGCCGCTAAAAGGAACGGCAGACCAGGTCGCGCTCTCCATGAACACGGGGAAGCAGGGCCCGCTTACTCCGGATGGTACCCCTTAATCGGTCCCGCTGACGAGAAAGAGCAGGTTAATGGCACGGGGCCTCAGCGATTTCGATCCGGCCGCACTGCGCACCCACAGGACCAACGCCGACGGGGATTCCACCCGTGAGTCGATCACGGCGGACGCGCTGGCCCGGGCCGTCGGAGCGACGAAGGCGCAGATCCTGGCATACGAGAACGGGCACCGAGTGCCGGATCCGCCGCGGGTACGGGCCCTCGCCGAGGCCCTGGGAATCCACCCGTGGCAGCTGATGAACACCGAGTCCAGAAGCTCCTGGACCCTCGCCGACCTCCGCCGGGCCGCGGGTCTCCGCGCCCAGGACGTGGTGGAGCGGCTGGAGGTCTCCCCGAAGAACTACCGCCGATTCGAGACGGAGGGCATCGTCCCGAGCCGCCGCCCCCGGTTCGTCGACGACGTCGCCGCGGCCCTGGGCATGTCCCGGCGTACGGTGGAACGCGCCGTCGACCGGACCCCCGCCGTACAGCGCCGCCAGGCCCGCGCCTTCGAACTGGTCCTCGCGATGGCCGAACGCTATGTGCCCCGCCCCGGACCGTGGCACGGCCCCACCACCACGGACGACAACCTGATCGAACTGGCCGCCGCCTACGGCCGGGCGCCGCAGCGCCTCAGACGCGTACTCGCCTACGAACTCGGCGAGCTGCGGCGGAAATTCGTCCGCGCCCAGCGGGAACGGGTCATCGCCGACTACGACGCCGACCGCAAACGGCAGGACGGCGCCCGGGAGGCCCTGTACCGCTGGAACGAGATGTACATCCGGAGCCTGCACCGCATCCCGGGCCGCCTGGAACGCTTCCACCGCACCGCCCAGCCGTCCGACGTCTGGCAGCTGCTGGTCGACCTCAACAACACCGACGCCACGGTCCGTTCCGACACCGGCGTCTGGGCGGTCACCGTACTCCTCCACCGGGACCCGCGGGTCCTGCCGCCCCACTTCGTCGAGCAGTCCGCGATCGACGGCGTCCCCGTCTGCCGGCTCTCCGTCCCCGGCGCCCACCACGTGGCCGCCTTCGCCGGGCTGTACGCGTCCCTCTACCCGGGGGTCCGCCGCCCGTCCCGCACGGCGGCCCGCTCGGGCACCAAACTCCGGACCCCCGGCGCCGTCGGCGACACCTTCGCCCTCCCGGGCCGCACCGAACGCATCGCGGTCCCCCAGCCGTTCCTGGAGAAGGCCCGCACGGTATCGGCCGAGACCAAGAGCATCGTCTCGGTGGGCCTCAGCAACCGGTTCGTCCTCATGGTGGGCAAACAGTCCCTGACCGCCCTCTCCGCCGAGGAACTCCAGTCCGTCGACCCCATGGACTGACCCCGCGCGCCGTTGCCCGGACGAACGCCCGGGCAACGGCACGGCACCGCATCACGCCGATCACCGCACCGGCGGCCATGACATCCTCGACCACATGACCGACACCCCGGCCGACGACCGGTCGTCCGAAACGGCCCGGGAACCGGCCTGGTTCGCCGCCTGCCAGGTGAACGGCGCCCCCGGAGTCGACCACGCCGCCGGGCCGCGCGGCACCCTGTGCGGCATCGCCGCCCGGTGCGTCACGTACTACCTGCACCTGTTCGAGCCCGAAGCCCTCCAGTCCTGCCGCCGCTGCCGCCACCTCGCGGAGAACACCCCGCCAGGGCCGTCCGTCCAGGAACGGCTCCACAACCGGGTCCTGGCCGCCACCGGGGGCCCGGCCCGGGACGACCTGCTCGCCGCACTCCGCCGAGGGGCGGCCGTCACCCTGTGGATCGACGGCCCGGCCCGGTCGCTCACCCGGAGCTACGCCGCGCTCGACGAACTGTCCGAGGGGAAGGAGCCCGCGGCCCGGACGCTGCTCGCCGCCGAGACGATCGGGCTGGCCCGGGTCGAGGCGGACCCCTGGCGCTTCCTCGTCGTCCTGCCGGGGGACGGCACCCCGCCACTCGTCGCCCGCGGCCCGCACCCCCGCCCGTAACGCCCACCTGCCTCCCGGCGCCGTGCCGCCCCGGGCCGCGCGGCGGTTTTTCGTCGGGTGCGGGGCCCTATTGCCGCGTGATTGACGCGGCGGTAACCGGGACCGAGGGGGCCGTACCGGTCTCCGGATCGGCGCGTCGTGGCGGGGGGCGGTGAAAGGGACTGGTGAGTTATGGCCAATCGGCCACCCCTTCTGTCACATGGAAACCCCGGGTGCCACGCTTCCCCATAGCCCCTCTCGCAACCTGACGGCACGCCGAGCGTGCCCTCTGTGGATACCCGTGTGTCCGGCCGAAGGGGCGTACAGCCACCGGGCGTTCCGCCGTCGGTGCACCTCGCCGACGGGGGTCGGTCCGGACGGGACTCACCGTCGACGCAGAGGAGTTCATTCCATGGCGCCACTTCCTCGCAGAGCAGCCGCCGGTACGGCGCTGCTCACCGGTATCGCGCTCTTCGCGGCGGTTCTGCCGCCGGGTGTCGCCGGAGCCGCGCCCGGGGCCGCCCCGGGCGCCGCCTCGGCGACGCCCCGCGCGGGGGCGCTGCCCGCGTATCTCAGCCCCGCCGAGCAGAGCGCGCTGCTCAAGGACGCCACCGCCGACCGGGAGGCGACCGCGGCCCGGCTCGGGCTGGGCGGCAAGGAGCGGCTGGTGCCGCGGAGTGTCGTCAAGGACACCGACGGCACCCTGCACACCCGGTACGAGCGGACCTACGACGGGTTACCCGTACTGGGCGGCGATCTGGTCGTGCACACCGCCCCGGCCGGGACCCTGAAGGGCGTCGACAAGGCGACCAGGAGCCGGATCTCCGTACCGTCCACCACCCCGGCCCGGAAAGCGGGCTCGGCCCAGGCGTTCTCGGTCGGCGCTGCGAAGGCGGCGGGCACCGAGGACGCGAAGCTCGGGCGCGCGGCCCGCAAGGTGGTCTGGGCGGCGGGCGAGCGGCCGGTGCTGGCCTGGGAGACCGTCGTCAAGGGCACCCAGGCCGACGGCACGCCCAGTGAGCTGCATGTCGTCACCGACGCGACCACCGGCGCCGAACTGAACCGCCGCGAGGCGGTACGGAACGCCCTCGGGACCGGCGAACCCGGCGGCGCCCCCGCCGCCGACCGGAAGACGGCCCGGGACAAGGGCCGGGACACCGGGAACACCGCCCGGGGCGAGCGCGCGGAGGCACGGGGGGTCGGCCACAGCCGCTACAGCGGCCAGGTGGATCTGGGGACCTCCCGCTTCGGCACCTTCTACAACATGACCGACAGCGCCCGGGGCGGACACCGGACGTACGACCTCCTGAACGGCGGCACCTACTACGGCGAGGGCGGCCGTCTCCTGACCGACACCGACAACGTCTGGGGCGACGGCACCTCGGCCAGTCGTCAGACCGACGCGGTCGACGCCGCCTACGGGGCCCAGGTGACCTGGGACTATCTCACCGACGTGCACAAGCGCTACGGCGTCCGCAACGACGGCGACGGCGCGTCGAGCAAGGTGCACTACTACAACGACTACCGGGGCGCCTACTGGCGGGACGGCTGCTTCTGCGTGCTGTACGGCGACGGCGGCACCACCCCGTACACCTCCATCGACATGGCCGCCCACGAGTTCACGGCCGGAATCATCGCCAGCACCACGAACTTCGGGTACTACGGCGAGTCGAACGGGATCGGCGAGGCGACCAAGGACATCTTCGCCACCGGCGTCGAGTTCCACGCGGCCAACCCCAACGACCCCGGCGACTATGTGATCGGCGAGAACGTCGACCACGGCGGCCTCAACGCCCGGCCGCGCTATATGGACCGGCCGTCGAAGAACATCAGGGGTACCGACTACTGGCACCCCCGGATCTCCTCCAGCTCACACGGTACGTACATGGCCGGGCCCGCCTCGCACTGGTTCTACCTCGTATCGGAAGGCGACGGTCCGAAGACGATCAACGGCGTCTCCTACGACAGCCCCACCCATGACGGGCTGCCCGTCACGCCCATCGGCCGGGCCGCCGCCGAGCAGATCTGGTACCGGGCCCTCACCGTCTATATGACCTCCACCACCGACTACCTCGGCGCGCGCGCCGCCACCCTCGCGGCGACGGCCGACCTCTACGGGGCCTCCTCGCCGACGCACCAGAAGGTCGAGGAAGCCTGGGGGGCCGTCAATGTCGGCGTCCGCCCCGGTGGTTCACCGCGTCCGGTCGGGCCGAGCTTCGAGAACACCGGCAACTACCCGATCCCGGACGACACGTCGCCCGCCGACTCGCCGATCACCGTCACCGGCGTCCCCGGAAACGCCCCCAGTGTCCTGGTCGTCGATACGAATATCGCCGACGCCGGACAGCGGATGGAGCTGGTGGCCCCGGACGGCAGTACGTATCCGCTCGTCAGCGGCTTCGCCCTGGAGAACGGCCCCAGCATCGCCACCACCGGTGTCGACGCGTCCGCCGAGACCGCCAACGGCACCTGGAAGCTGCGAGTCCGGGGTTCGGGATACAACGTCGGCCGGTACATCGACAGCTGGAAGCTGACCTTCTGAGCCGCTGAGCCTCGGATGCGATGACCTGGAGACCCTTCGCCACCCGGACCCCGTGCCGGGTGGCGAAGGGCCGACCGGACGAAGGCCAGCCGGACGAAGGGCGAATGGACCCGGCCTCGCGCGGCCGGAACCGCCCGCCCCGGTGTCGTACGGCGGGCACCCTGAGGGCATGGCCACCTACGACACCATCGGTACGGAGTACGCCACGACCCGCCGGGCCGATCCCCGGATCGGCGCCCGGATCCGGGCGGCGCTCGGGGACGCGGCGGATGTGATCAATGTGGGCGCGGGGGCCGGTTCGTACGAACCGGAGCGGACCGTGCTCGCCGTCGAGCCCAGCCGGGCCATGATCGGGCAACGGCCGCCGGGCGCCGCGCCCGCCGTCCGGGCGGTGGCGGAACGGCTGCCGGTACGGGCCGGGGCCGCCGACGCCGCCCTGGCGGTGCTGACCGTGCACCACTGGTCCGACCCGGCCGCCGGGATCGCCGAGCTGCGGCGGGTCGCCCGGCGCCGGGTGGTGGTACTGACCTGGGATCACGAGGTGTTCCGCGAGCGGTTCTGGCTGATCCGGGAGTATCTGCCGGAGGCCGCCGCGTTCGAGGACGCGCGGGCCGTGCCGGTGACCCGGCTCGCCGAACTCCTCGGCGGGGCCCGGATCGAGCCGCTGCCCGTCCCGCACGACTGCGCGGACGGGTTCGCCGCCGCGTACTGGCGCCGCCCTTACGCCTATCTCGACCCCCGGGCCCGGGCCGGGATCTCCCTGCTGGCCCAGACCGGCGAGACCGTCATCACCCCCGGCCTGGCCCGGCTCGCGGACGATCTGGCGTCCGGCCGCTGGCGGGCCCGGTACGCCGACCTCCTCGCCCGCGACACCTACGACCTCGGCTACCGGCTGGTGATCGCCGACCTCCACCCGGAGGGCACCGGGGCGAACGGCGACCGGGAACCGGCGGCGATCCGCCCTCGCGAGCGTTTCGTGGGGCGGCCCGAGTTCGCGGCCGGGGCGCGTACGGCTGCCGGAGTCGACCCGGAGACGTTCCGCGCCGACCAGGACGCCGCCGCCGACCACTGGGCGGATTCCCGCACCTGGTGAACGGGCGGTCCGCCTCCGGGCCCCGGGCTACGCGTGTTCCCGCCGCAGCTCCTGGAAGCGGGCCAGCTCCGCCTCGGCCGCCGCCCGGTGGCCCAGGTCGAGGGCCATGGTCGTCCGGGCGTGGAGGTAGCGGGCGTCCTCGTGGACCTCGGGGGCGAGGGGGCGGGCGAGGAGTTCGCGGAGGCCCACCGAGAGGAAGAGCTCGACGGTGAAGCGCCACTCCGGGGCGGCGCCGTCCAGGGCTTCGCGGCGGATGTCGGCGACGTAGTCGCGGGTGCGGGCGTCGGCCTCCGCCGGGCGGGGGGTGTCCGGCTGGTGGGGGTGCGGGGTCAGGGCCCGGGACCAGGCGCGGAGGGTGTCGACCGCGTCCTGTGCCTCGTCCAGGTCGGCCGGGGCGGCGGCGAAGACCCGGGCCGCGAGGCGCGGTGCCCGCCGGGCGGTGTCCGGGTCGTCGGTGGCGTAGGCGACGAAGGGCGCCAGGGCGTTGGCGTCGCGGCGCAGGGCCGCGAGGCGCCATATGTCGTAGGAGTCGGGCAAGAAGTACCTGCTCTCGGTCGTCAGTCGTTCTTCGGGGGTTCGTGGAGTTCGAACCAGATGCATTTGCCCTCGCCCCGGGGGTCGACCCCCCACGCGTCCGCCAGCATCTCCATCAGCACCAGACCGCGTCCGGACGAGGCGAGTTCGCCGGGGCGGCGCTTGTGGGGGAGTTCGTCGCTGGTGTCGGCGACCTCGACGCGCAGGACGCGACGGGACTTCGACGGGTCGGGTCCGGCGGGTCCGGCGCCCCCGGCCCGGGCGGCGGGTCCGGTGCCGTTGGGGGTGGTGACCCGGGCGACGAGATAGGCGTTGCCGTCCGTGTGGACCAGCACGTTCGTCACCATCTCGGAGACCATCAGGACCGCCGAGTCGACCTGTTCGGGGTCGGTCCAGTCGTGGAGGAGTTCGCGTACGGTGCCCCGGGCCGCCGCGATGCGTTCCGGTTCGGCCTGGGCGATGGTCATCGCGGTCCGGCGCGCCGCCTCCTCGACCGGGCCCGGCTCGCCCTCGCGGGAGAGCAGCACGAGCGCCACGTCGTCCTCGCGGCGGTCGGCGAGCGGGCCGACCGTGTAGTGGGAGACGGGGCCGTGGACGGCGGAGACCAGGGAGTCGGCGAGTTCTTCGAGCGATCCGGTCGACGGGTGCCGTTCCAGGACTTCCCGGAGCCGGGCCCAGCCGGTGTCGAGGTCGTGGCCGCCGGTCTCCAGCAGGCCGTCCGTGCAGATCATCATCGTCTCGCCCGGTTCGAGGGTGAGCCGGGTCGTGGGGTAGTCCGAGTCGGGGTCGATCCCGAGCGGAAGGCCGCCTTCCGTCGGCCGGATGATGACCGTGCCGTCGGCCATCCGTACGGCGGGTTCCGGGTGTCCGGCCCTGGCGATCTCGACACAGCCGTTCGCCGGGTCGTACTCCATGTAGAGACAGGTCGCGAACCGCAGCCCGGAGTGTTCGGCGCCGTCGTACGCGTCGGTGACGCCGTGCAGGAAGCGGGACGCCCGGGAGAGCACCGCGTCGGGGCGGTGGCCCTCGGAGGCGTAGGCCCGCAGGGCGATCCTGAGCTGGCCCATCAGTCCGGCGGCCCAGACGTCGTGGCCCTGGACGTCGCCGATGACGAGGGCGATCCGGCCGGACGGCAGCGGGATCATGTCGTACCAGTCGCCGCCGATCTGGAGTCCGCCGCCGGTCGGGACGTAGCGCGCGGCGACCGCCATACCGGGGATCGCCGGGCCGATCACCGGCATCATCGTCCGCTGGAGGCCCTCGGACAGCTCCCGTTCGGTCTCCGCGACCCCGGCTCTGGCGAGTGCCTGGGCCAGCATCCGGGCGACGGTGGTGAGGACGGACCGCTCGTCGGGGGTGAAGACGACCTGGTGGCGGAAGGCGGCCAGCCAGGCGCCCATGGTCCGCCCGGAGACGATGAGCGGGAGGTACGCCCACGAGCGGCGGCCCAGCCGCTGGGCCAGCGGCCAGCTCGTGGGGTAGCGGCGGGCGTAGTCGCCGGGGGAGGGGAGGTAGATCGCCCGGCCGGTCCGGACGACCTCGGCCGCCGGGTGGTCGGCGTCGGCCCGCATGTCCGAGAACGGGTCGCCCCCGGCGCTCTGGTGTCCGTGCTGGCCGATGATCGTCAGCCGGTCCCCGGCGGCCGTGCCGAAGACCGCGAGGCCGTCGGGGGAGAAGCCGGGCATCGACAGGGACGCGGCGACCCGCAGTACCTCGGCGGTGGACCGGGCCTCGGCCAGGGCGCGTCCCGCGTCCAGCAGGAACGCCTCGCGGGAGCGCCGCCAGTCGCCGGTGACGGGGGTCTGCGCGGCGGTGCCCTCGGCGGGTTCGGCGACCTCCTGGATGATGCCGGTCATCTCGAAGCCGCCGCCGTCGACGGAGGTGGGCTTGGTCCGGGTCCGTACGGTACGGAGCACCCGGCCCGCGGTGTCGACGACCCGCAGCCTGCCCTCGGCGACCGTGCCTTCGGCGACGGAGAGGGAGACCACGCCGTTGATCTCGTTCCAGTCGACGGGGTGGATCCGGGCCCGGACGGCGGATTCGGGGTACGAGACCCGGGCGCCGGACATCCCGCAGACGGCGGGGTCGGCGGGTGCGGCGGAGATCCCGGGGCCGGCGGAGCCGCCGGGGGCGGGCGCGGCGGGGTCGTCGGGCAGGCCGAGCAGGCGGGCGGCCTCCGCGTCGAGGGTGACCGTGCCGCCCGCGTTGTCCCATCGCCACAGGCCCGTCGCGATGGCGGCCAGGACGTCCTCGGTACGCATTTGCTCACTTTATTCCGATCCGGTGGCCGTGAGCCCACCGGGGCGGGGGCGCCTGACCGGCCCCGGATCCGGCCGGGGGCGTGCGCGGGGCGGGCCCCCCGGCTCGCGTCCGGGCGGGTGGAGGCCGGTGTACGGGGTGCGTACGGGCTCCCGTACGGCCCGGGGGCGGGCGGGGGCAGGCGGGGGCTTCGTACGTGTTTCCGTACGGTCCGGGGCGCGTACGGTGCCGTACGCGCCCCGGACCGTACGCCGCCGCCCGCAGCCCGGGCCCCGTTTCCCCGGAACCCGCCGCCGTCCCGCGCGGCCGGTTCCGGTGCCTGGCATGTATAAGCCAATGAGGGTCGCGAGGGGCGGGCGGTAACCTTTGAGGGTCGCATGCTCGGCCTCGCCCTCGCGTGCGGCGCGTATGCGGCTCCGCACCACGCGCCCCCCGGCGCCGCCGCCTACCGGCCCGGCGCCCGTCACCGGGCCCGGACCCCGGCCGCCCGGACCGGGCGCACCCGCCCCGACCACCACAAGACTGGATGAACGACGATGCATCGGTACAGGTCCCACACCTGCGGCGAGCTCCGCGCCTCTGACGTCTCCACGGACGTCCGGCTGAGCGGCTGGCTGCACAATCGCCGAGACCTGGGCGGCATCCTCTTCATCGATCTCCGCGACCACTACGGCATCACCCAGCTCGTGGCCCGCCCCGGCACCGCCGCGAACGAGGCGCTGAGCCACCTCACCAAGGAGACCGTGGTCCGGATCGACGGCAAGGTCGTCAGCCGGGGCGCCGACAACATCAACCCCGAGCTGGCCACCGGCGAGATCGAGGTCGAGGTCGCCGAGGTGGAGGTGCTGGGCGCCGCCGCCCAGATCCCGTTCACGATCAACGCCGAGGACGGGGTCAACGAGGAGCGCCGGCTGGAGTACCGCTTCCTCGACCTGCGCCGCGAGCGGATGCACCGCAACATCATGCTGCGGACCGCCGTGATCTCCGCGATCCGGCACAAGATGACCGCCCTCGGCTTCAACGAGATGGCGACCCCGATCCTGGCCGCGACCTCCCCCGAGGGCGCCCGGGACTTCGTCGTCCCGTCCCGGCTGAACCCGGGCAAGTTCTACGCGCTGCCGCAGGCCCCGCAGCAGTTCAAGCAGCTGCTGATGATCTCCGGCTTCGACCGCTACTTCCAGATCGCGCCCTGCTTCCGCGACGAGGACGCCCGCGCGGACCGCTCGCCCGGCGAGTTCTACCAGCTCGACCTGGAGATGAGCTTCGTCGAGCAGGAGGACGTCTTCCAGCCGGTCGAGAAGCTGATGACGGAGATCTTCGAGGAGTTCGGCGGCGGGCGGCACGCCACCTCGCCGTTCCCCCGGATCCCGTTCCGCGAGGCGATGGCGAAGTACGGCTCCGACAAGCCCGACCTGCGGGCCGAGCTGGAGCTGGTGGACATCACCGATGTCTTCGAGGGCTCCGAGTTCAAGGCGTTCGCGGGCAAGCACGTCCGCGCGCTGCCGGTACCGGACGTCGCGGCCCAGCCCCGGAAGTTCTTCGACCAGCTCGGTGACTACGCCGTCGAGCAGGGCGCCAAGGGCCTGGCCTGGGTCCGGGTCGGCGACGACGGCACGCTCTCCGGCCCGATCGCCAAGTTCCTCACCGCCGAGAACGTCGCCGTCCTCACCGAGCGCCTCGGCCTCGCCGCCGGACACGCGATCTTCTTCGGCGCCGGGGACTACGACGAGGTCTCCAAGATTATGGGCGCGGTCCGGGTCGAGGCCGCCAAGCGCGCCGGTCAGTTCGTGGAGAACGTGTTCCGGTTCTGCTGGATCGTGGACTTCCCGATGTACGAGCGCGACGAGGAGACCGGGAAGATCGACTTCTCCCACAACCCCTTCTCGATGCCCCAGGGCGGCATGAAGGACCTGGAGGAGAAGGACCCGCTGGACATCCTGGCCTGGCAGTACGACATCGTCTGCAACGGCATCGAGCTGTCGTCCGGCGCCATCCGGAACCACGAGCCCGAGGTCATGCTGAAGGCGTTCGAGATCGCCGGTTACGCCCGGGAGACCACCGAGGAAGCCTTCGCGGGCATGCTGCGCGCGTTCCGCCTCGGCGCCCCGCCGCACGGCGGTATCGCCCCCGGTATCGACCGGATCGTGATGCTGCTGGCCGACGAGCCCAACATCCGCGAGACCATCGCCTTCCCGCTCAACGGCAACGCCCAGGACCTGATGATGGGCGCGCCGACGGAGCTGGACGAGGCGCGGCTGCGGGAGCTGAACCTCCAGCTCCGCAAGCCGGTCGCGAAGCCGTCGGCCGCCGCCGAGTAGTCGCGTAGGGCCCGAGTAGCGCCGAAGGGTCCCGTACCGCCGTGTGAACGGCGGTACGGGACCCTTCGCCGTTCCGGGGGCGGGACGGTGGGGTCGTACGGGGGCTTCTACGGGACCCGGTCACCGTGGCGCGGTCGTACTAACGCCACCGGAGTCCGCGTCCCGGCCCGCCGGTCGTACTAATCGGCGACGGGTCCGGCCCCGGCCCCGCCGCTCCCCGGGCCGCCCGGCAGCTCGTCAGCCCGGCCGTACCGCTTCCGCAGTTCGCCGATGATGCCGAACGCCGCCGCCGTCACCGGGACCGCGAGCAGCATGCCGAGGATGCCCGCGACCGCCGCGCCCGCCGTGATCGCCAGCATCACCGCCGCCGGGTGCATCTGGACGGTCCGGCTCTGGATCATCGGCTGGAGCAGATGGCCCTCGATCACCTGGACCGCCAGCACCACGCCCAGCACCCAGAGCGCGATCACCCAGCCCCGGTCGGCCAGCGCCACCAGGACGGCGACCGCACCGGAGAGAAAGGCGCCGAGGTAGGGGATGTACGCGCCGACGAAGACCAGCGCGCCCAGACCGACCGCGCCCGGCACCCGCAGGATCAGCAGTCCGGCGGTGATCAGTACGGCGTCGATCAGGGCGATCAGGGTCGTACCGCGCATAAAGCCCTCGACCGCCTCGAAGGCCCGGCGGCCCATGGCCTCCACGGTCTCCCCGGCGGAGCCCGGGATCACGGAGCGGGCGAGTCCGGCGGCCTTGTCGGAGTCCCGGAGGAAGAAGAAGATCAGCAGCAGGGCGAGTACGGCGGTGGCGATGCCCTGGCCGACCACGCTCAGTCCGCTGATCACACCGGACGCGGCGGTTCCGCCGAATTTGGTGAGCAGGTCCTTGGCGTTCTTCGCGACGTCGGAGAGGGACGTCCCGGCCGCGCCGAAATGCTCCGTGACGCCCTGGGCGGCGTCCCGCAGCGACGACACGATCTGGGCGCCGTTGTCGATCAGCGCCACCACGATGATGTACATCGCCCCGCCGACGACGGCTACCACGGCGACGCAGGTCAGCCCGGCCGCGAGCGACGGGTGGACCCGCATCTTCACCAGCCGCCGGTAGAGGGGTCCGAGCAGCGCCGTACCGAGGATCGCCAGCAGGAGCGGGGTGACGGCGGCCCGGAAGGTGGTGACCAGCCAGATGCCGACCGCGACGACCCCGGCGACCAGCAGCAGGACGACGCACCAGGCGGCGAACCGCCGCACCGGCTCGGGAAGCAGGGTGTGCACGCTCCCAAGCGATCACGGGTGGGGGCGCGGGGCGCGGGATGGGCGGCCGGACGGGTGAGCGGGGCGGCCGGGGGCGTACGGCGCGTCTCGGGGGCCGCCGTGTCCCGGGGCCCGCCGCGCTTCCGGAGCCGTACCGCTTCCGGAGCCGTACGGCCGGATTCGGAGCCGTACCCCGGGACGGAAAAGGAGCCGCCCGCCTGGCGGGGGACCGGGCGGGCGGCTGGGGCCGCCGGGCTGTCGGGGGGAACGGCCCGGCGGCGTCTGGGACGGGACGAGGCCGGTGAGACCAGGTCCGTCAGTGCCAATCATTGCAGATGATAGGAATCCGGTACGAATCCGGCCGCCGCTCCACTCGCGTGCGCGCGCCGGTTCCCGGGCCGGGCCCGGGCTCCCGGGCCGCGTGGCGTCACGCGGCCCGGCGTGGCGTCACGCGCCTCCGGGACCCTCGGACCCCATCCCGTGGACCGCCGGGACCGTCCCGAGGCGGCCCTTCTGGAAGTCCTCGAACGCCTGCCGCAGCTCGTCCTGGGTGTTCATCACGAACGGCCCGTAGTGCGCCATCGGCTCGCGGATCGGCCTGCCGCCCAGGAGGACGATCTCCAGGTCGGGTGCGTTCCCGTCCTGGCGTTCGTCGGCGCGGACGGTCAGGGAGCCGCCGTCGCCGAAGACGGCGGTCTGGCCGAGGCGGATCGGACGCCGCTCGGCGCCGACGGTGCCGCGTCCGGCCATGACGTAGGCGAGGCCGTTGAACTCCGGCCGCCACGGCAGGGTGATCTCGGCGCCCGGCCGCAGGGTGGCGTGGATCATGGTGATCGGGGTGTGGGTGACCCCGGGACCCTCGTGTCCGTCCAGCTCACCGGCGATCACCCGGAGCAGCGCGCCGCCGTCGGGCGAGGTGAGGAGCTGGACCTGGCCGCCGCGGATGTCCTGGTAGCGGGGGGCCATCATCTTGTCCGCCGCGGGCAGGTTGACCCAGAGCTGGAGGCCGTGGAAGAGACCGCCGGAGACCACCAGCTCCTCCGGCGGCGCCTCGATGTGGAGCAGGCCGGAACCGGCGGTCATCCACTGGGTGTCGCCGTTCTGGATGGTGCCGCCGCCGCCGTTGCTGTCCTGGTGGACGAAGACGCCGTCCAGCAGGTAGGTCACGGTCTCGAAGCCGCGGTGGGGGTGCCAGGGGGTGCCCTTGGGCTCGCCCGGCGCGTACTCCACCTCGCCCATCTGGTCCATCATGATGAACGGGTCCAGATGGCGGTAGTTGATCCCGGCGAAGGCCCGGCGGACCGGGAAGCCCTCGCCCTCGACGCCGCTGGGAGCGGTGGACACGGCGAGCACCGGGCGGGGCGCGGCGTCGGCGGGCGCGGCGACGCGCGGCAGGGTGAGCGGATTCTCGACAGTCACTGCGGGCATGGGGACTACCTCCTCGTACGGCTGGTGACCCATGTTCTGGTTGCCAGTTTAGTTGAATACTGAACTTCCTGCTACCGGGAACGACGAAGGGCCCGGGGATGTTCCCCGGACCCTCGGGTCCTGCCCTGCGCTTGTGCCCTTGCGCCTTTGTGCCCTTGTGCCGGTGCCGCCCGTGCGGGCCGGTGTCTCAGCCGTACATCCGCCGCATCGCGAAGTCGACCATCTGCTCCACGGCCTTCGCGTCGAAGACCATCCGGTGCTCGCCCTCCATGTCGAGGACGAAGCCGTAGCCGGTCGGCAGCAGATCGATCACCTCGGCGCCGGTGATCACGAAGTACTTGGACTCCTTGCCCGCGTACCGCCGCAGCTCCTTCAGGGACGTGAACATCGGGATCACCGGCTGCTGGGTGTTGTGCAGCGCCAGAAAGCCCGGATTGTCGCCGCGCGGGCAGTAGACCTTCGAGGTGGCGAAGATCTGCTGGAAGTCCTCGGCGGCGAGCGATCCCGTGGTGAAGGCCCGTACGGCGTCGGCGAGCGACGGCGGGGACGGCTCCGGGTAGAGCGGCTGCCCGGGCACCGAGCCGTGCTGCCCCGGTACCGAGCCGTGCTGCCCGTGGGACGGCTGGCCGTGCGGCTGGGCCCCGTAGGACTGCTGGGACGCGTACTGCTGCTGCTGAGCGCCCTGACTCTGGTCGTAGCCGTACATGACCGTAAGAGTAACGAGTCACAGATGAGCGTCAGGGGGTTGCGCCTTATTACCGATGGGTAGCATCATGCGTAGCTACTCACCGGTATTGCGTTTCGATCTTTACGGAGCCGTCGCCATGGGCCACTACAAGTCGAATCTCCGCGACATCGAGTTCAACCTCTTCGAGGTCCTCGGACGCGACAAGCTGTACGGCACGGGTCCGTTCGCCGAGATGGACGCCGACACCGCCAAGAGCATCCTGGAGGAGCTGGCCAGGCTCGCCGAGAACGACCTGGCCGCCTCGTTCGCCGACGCCGACCGCAATCCGCCGGTCTTCGACCCGGCGACCGGCACCGCGCCAGTCCCGGAGTCCTTCAAGAAGAGCTACGACGCCTTCATGGACTCCGAGTACTGGCGGCTCGGCCTGCCCGAGGAGGTCGGCGGCACCACCGCGCCCCGCTCCCTGATCTGGTCCTACGCGGAGCTGCTGCTCGGCGCCAACCCCGCGATCTGGATGTACGCCTCGGGCCCCGCCTTCGCCGGGATCCTCTACGCGGAGGGGAACGAGGCGCAGAAGAAGGTCGCCGCCCTCGCGGTGGAGAAGCGCTGGGGCTCCACGATGGTGCTGACCGAGCCGGACGCCGGTTCGGACGTGGGCGCGGGCCGTACCAAGGCCGTGGCGCAGGACGACGGTTCCTGGCACATCGAGGGCGTGAAGCGCTTCATCACCTCCGGTGAGCACGACATGGCGGAGAACATCTTCCACTACGTGCTGGCCCGCCCCGAGGGCGCCGGACCCGGCACCAAGGGCCTCTCCCTCTTCCTCGTACCGAAGTACGAGTTCGACTGGGAGACCGGCGAACTGGGCGAGCGCAACGGCGTCTACGCCACCAACGTCGAGCACAAGATGGGCCTGAAGGCGTCCAACACCTGCGAGATGACGTTCGGCGACCGGCACCCCGCCAAGGGCTGGCTGATCGGCGACAAGCACGACGGCATCCGCCAGATGTTCATGATTATCGAGTTCGCCCGGATGATGGTCGGCACGAAGGCCATTGCGACGCTCTCCACCGGCTACCTGAACGCGCTGGAGTACGCCAAGGAGCGCGTCCAGGGGACGGATCTGGTCGACTTCGCGGACAAGACCGCGCCCAAGGTGACCATCACCCACCACCCGGACGTCCGCCGGTCCCTGATGACGCAGAAGGCGTATGCGGAGGGCATGCGGGCGCTGGTCCTCTACACCGCTTCCGTCCAGGACGACATCGCGGCCAAGGAGGCGGCGGGCGAGGACGCGGCGGCCCTGGTCGCCCTCAACGACCTGCTGCTGCCGATCGTCAAGGGCTACGGCTCGGAGAAGTCGTACGAGCAGCTCGCCCAGTCGCTCCAGATCTTCGGCGGCTCCGGCTATCTCCAGGAGTACCCGCTGGAGCAGTACATCCGGGACGCCAAGATCGACACCCTCTACGAGGGCACCACCGCGATCCAGGGCCAGGACTACTTCTTCCGGAAGATCGTCCGCGACCAGGGCCAGGCCCTGAACGGACTGGCCGAGGAGATCAAGAAGTTCCTCGCGGTCGGCGAGGGCGGCGAGGAGCTGGCCCCGGCCCGCGACGCGCTGGCCAGGGCGGCGGTCGACCTGGAGGCCATCGTCGGCACCATGACCAACGACCTCATCGCCACCGGCGAGGACGTGAGGAACATCTACAAGGTCGGCCTCAACACGACCCGGCTGCTCTACGCCTCCGGTGATGTCGTCGTCGGCTATCTGCTGCTGCGCGGCGCGGCCGTGGCGGCGGAGAAGCTGCGCACGGGCACGGCGTCCGCCAAGGATGTGCCGTTCTACCAGGGCAAGGTCGCCGCGGCGAAGTTCTTCGCCGCGAACGTCCTGCCGGGTGTCTCGGTGGAGCGGGCGCTGGCGGCGTCGGTCGACGGGTCGCTGATGGACCTGGACGAGGCCGCGTTCTGATCCCGTACCCCCGCTGAGCTGCCGGGTTGCTCGCTCGTGGCGATCCTGTAGCCGAACGCGTACGCCGGTCCGGCTCCCCTGGCATTCCCCAAGGAGCTGGACCGTTCGTATGATCGCGCCAACGGGATGGGGGGATCATGGCTCTGGTGGGGAACGCGCGTCTCATCGGCCTCGCGGCGACGCTGACGGCCACGGCCGTCCTGCTGACCGGCTGCTCGTCCGGCGAGTCCGGCAACTCCGGCAACGACGACAAGGCCGGTCCGGACCCGGGCCGGAAGCCGGGCTGGACCCATACCGACGAGGGGAAGCCGCCCGCCGGCCTGGCGCCCCGCACCCGGGTGGACGACGCCGAGGTCACCGGCCCTCCTCTTACCGAGGAGCGGATGGTCTCCGTGATCCCGTCCGACACGGAACTCCCCGGCTGGCGCCGCACCGCCGCCCCGGCCACGACGGACCTCGCCCCGGCGGCCCGCACCTGCAAGGGCGCCGCCTGGTGTACGGACGTCCTCCGGGTGACCACCGGGTTCTTCGTCCACGACGACGCGGGCACCCTGCGGTTCTCGGTCCAGGCGTACAAGACGGGCAAGGCGGCCAACGCCGCGTACCCCCAGATCACCGCCCGGACCGTGGAAGCGGAACTCCTCCCGAGGGGCGTCGCCGACACGGCCCTGCCGGTCCGGGTCGGCGACGCGGCCACCGCCAGGACGGGCACCACGCGGCTCGACGGCCCCGGCTCGGTCGTGGTGAGCGTCGTCGGCTCGACGGTGGTCACCTTTCACACCGGCGGCATGAAACACCACGCCAAGAAGTACACGGCCAGTGAGCTGGCCGCCCTCGGCACCCTGATCGCCGACCGCTCCCGCCAGGCGCAACAGGGCAAGCCCCTGACGGCGTCCCTGCCGAAGAACGCGCTGACGTACGAGAAGCGGAACTGACCCGGGCGGGGCCGCCGAGCAGGGGACCCGTACTGTCACCGTCAACTCCGGGCGGGTACGCCGCTCTTTCGGGCGACGGTTTCCTCGTATCAACTGGGTACGCTGAAATCGGCGTCCAGGATCTCGTCCATGGGAGGAATCACCATGACTGCCAAGGCCGGGAACCACGCACAGCACCGGCAGCCCGACGGCTCCGCGTGGCCCATGCCCCCGCAGGACGGCTACACCGCGGACGACTACTTCGCCCTCGATCTCCCGCCGCACACCGAGATGATCGACGGGAGCCTGGTCTTCGTGAGTCCGCAGCGCAAGTTCCACTCGCTGGTGATGTTCCTGCTGGAGGTGGGTCTGCGCCGGACCGTCCCCGGGCATCTGCGGGTACGCCGGGAGATGGCGGTGGTCCTGAACCGGAAGACCGTCCCGGAGCCCGATCTGATCGTCGTGACGGCCGAGAGCGACGGTGCCGACGAGCAGACCCGCTACCGGGCCGAGGACGTCGTTCTCGCCGTCGAGGTCGTCTCACCGGACTCCGAGTCCCGCGATCGTGAGACCAAGCCGCTCAAGTACGCCGCCGCCGGGATTCCCCACTTCTGGCTCGTCGAGATGGACCCCCGTACCAAGCGGCCCGTGGTCCACACCCACGTCCGCTCCGCCGACGGCCGCGCCTATGAGCCGACCGGGGTCCACCGGGACCGGCTGAAGGTGGACGGGCCCTTCGCCGTCGACATCGACCTGGGCGAATACGACCGGCTCTAGGTTTTCCACAGGCCCCGGGGGCGTTCGGGCGGTGGTCGTTAAAGTGGGCTCATGAGCAGCAGCCCGCAGAGCACCAGCAGCGCGGCCGGGTCCTTCGGCCCCGCGCACACCGACGACATGATGTCGTTCCTGGCCGCGTCCCCCTCCCAGTACCACGCCGTGGCGAACACGGCGGAGCGGCTGGAGAAGGCCGGGTTCCGCGAGGTGCGGGAGGCCGACGCCTGGGACGGCGAGACCGGCGGGCGCTATGTCGTCCGCGGCGGCGCGATCATCGCGTGGTACGTGCCCGCGGGCGCCGAGCCGCACACCCCCTTCCGGATCGTCGGCGCGCACACCGACTCGCCGAACCTGCGGGTCAAGCCGCAGCCGGACGCGGGCTCCGCGGGCTGGCGGCAGATCGCCGTCGAGCTGTACGGCGGAACGCTGCTCAACACCTGGCTCGACCGCGATCTGGGGCTGGCGGGCCGGCTCACCCTCCGGGACGGCTCCGAGCGGCTGGTCAATGTCGACCGCCCCCTGCTGCGGGTGCCGCAGCTCGCCGTCCATCTCGACCGCTCGGTCAACACCGAGGGGCTGAAGCTCGACAAGCAGCGCCATATGCAGCCCGTCTGGGGCCTCGGCGACGTCCACGAGGGCGATCTGATCCGATTCCTGGAGGAGGAGTCCGGACTGCCCGAAGGCTCCGTCACCGGCTGGGACCTGATGGTCCACCCCGTCGAGCCGCCCGCCTATCTCGGCCGGGACCGCGAACTGGTCGCCGGTCCCCGGATGGACAACCTCCTCTCGGTACACGCGGGCGTCGCCGCCCTCACCGCCGTCGCCGCCCGGGGCGGCTCCCTGCCGTACATCCCCGTCCTCGCCGCCTTCGACCACGAGGAGAACGGCTCCCAGTCCGACACCGGCGCCGAGGGCCCCCTCCTCGGCACCGTGCTGGAACGTTCCGTGTACGCCCGCGGCGGGGCCTACGAGGACCGGGCCCGCGCCTTCGCCGGGACGGTCTGCCTCTCCTCCGACACCGGCCACGCGGTCCACCCCAACTACCCCGAGCGCCACGACCCCACCCACCACCCGCGCGCCAACGGCGGCCCCATCCTCAAGGTCAACGTCAACCAGCGGTACGCCACGGACGGCTCCGGGCGGGCCGTGTTCGCCGCCGCCTGCGAGCGGGCGGGCGTCCCGTGGCAGACGTTCGTCTCCAACAACGCGATGCCCTGCGGCACCACCATCGGCCCCATCACCGCCGCCCGGCACGGCATCCAGACCGTCGACATCGGCGTCGCGATCCTCTCCATGCACAGCGCCCGCGAACTGTGCGGCGCCCGCGACCCCTATCTGCTGGCCAACGCCCTGGCCGCATTCCTGGAGGGCTGACCAGGGTCAACAGGGGCCCCCGGTTTGACTTTTACCTTCCCTTTACGGTTGTCTGCGGGCTCTGCCGATCGAGACCCCGGGGGTCCCCCACCATGCGCCGCAACCTGCGCCACACCGCCATCGCCGCCTTCGCCACCGCCGGACTCGTCTTCGGCCTCTCCGCCTGCTCCGAGGTGGAGGAGGCGGCGAAGGACAAGGCGACCGACGCCGTCGACAAGACGGTCAACAAGGAGTACCAGGTGACCTACGAGGTCACCGGGGCGAGCATCGACTCCATCGAGTTCGCCAACGGCGAGGGCACCGCCCTCAAGCCGACCCTGGAGACGGTCAAGAACCCGAAGCTCCCGTGGACCAAGACGGTCACGCTGCGCGGCATCATGGCCCCCACGGTGATCCCGTCCGCCGTCGACCTGACCGCCTCCGCGAACATCACCTGCAAGGTGACCCACGAGGGCAAGGTCCTCGTGGAGAAGAAGAGCGAAGGCGCGGCGGCGATCAGCGCGTGTATCGCGGTCTCCCCGATCGCGGAGAACAAGCTCCCGTAACCCCGGTTACGAGATCCCGCGACGCGGGCGGCCGTGGCGAGGGCTCCCACGACCGCCCGCGTCGTGCTTTCCGGCCTTGGCGGGCGCGCCTCCGGCCCCGTAGCCCGCCTCCGGCCCGTACCCGGGCCCCGCGCGTAACCCGGGCCCGGGTCCCGACCGTCGACCCGGCTCCCCGCCGCCCGGACCGGCCCGTCAGTCCAACCCCGCCCCCGTCAGGCCATCCCCGCCAGGATCAGCGGCAGCCGGGCCGTGCCGCCCTCCGTCACCACGACCGGGACGCCCCAGTCCTGCTGGTGCACATGGCAGGCCGGATACTCGTTCGCCGGATCGTCGTCGCAGGACGCGGCCATCGCAGAGACGTGCAGCACCCCCGCCCCCACCGCCGGATCGATCTCCAGCTCCCGGGACAGCTCCGTCCCCGTCCCCGCCCCGGCCCGCAGCAGCTCCGGCGGCGTCGCGGAGACCAGCAGCCGGGTCGACGGCCCGTACCGGGTGTCCAGCTTCTGCCCGGTCGGCGCCTCGAAGACCACATCGAGCCGGAGCGCCCCGCCCGCGATCTCCGTAGCCGCCCGCCGGGTCCGGTGCGCCACCTCCGGCACCCGTACCGCCTCCTCCGGCAGCCGCAGCCGGGTCAGCCGGTGTGCCGCCGACTCCACCACCACGATGTCGCCGTCCACTAGCACCGCGTCCGAAGGCTCCCGCAGCCCGGTCGCGAGCGTCGTGACCTGCCCGCTCGCCGGGTCGTAGCGGCGCAGGGCGTGGTTGTACGTGTCGCAGACCGCGACGGACCCGTCCGGCAGGGCGGTGACGCCCAGCGGATGCTGGAGCAGCGCCTGACCGGCGTCGCCGTCCCGGTGCCCGAAGTCGAACAGCCCGGTCCCGACCGCCGTCCGCACCTGCCCGTCCCGGTCGATCCAGCGCAGCGCCGAGTTCTCCGAATCGGCGATCCACAGCCGGTCACCGGCCGCCGCGAGCCCCGAGGGCTGGGCGAACCACGCCTCGTCGGCGGCCCCGTCGACCAGCCCCTCATTGGTGGTCCCGGCGGCCCGCCGCACGGTCCCGCTATCGGGGTCGTAGGTCCAGATCTGATGCGTACCGGCCATGGCGATCCACAGCCGCCCCTCCCACCAGGCGAGATCCCACGGCGACGACAGATCGACCTCGCGCGCGGGCCCCTCGGTGGGGGATCCCTGCCACCACTGCCGCCCGGTCCCGGCGACGGTCTCGATCGCGCCGCTGACCGGGTCGTACGCCCGGATCCGGTGATTGACGGTGTCGGCGACGGCGATCCGCCCGTCCGGCAGCGGCGCGAGTCCCTGCGGCTCGTTGAACTCCCCGGCCCCGCCGATCCGCCGGACCACGGTCTCCCCGTCGTCCGCCAGCTCGACCAGCTGGTGCCGGGTGGTGTCGGTGACCAGCAGATTCCCCGACGGCAGCCGCAGCGCCTTCCCGGGGAACCGCAGATCCCCGGCGACCGGCTCGGGCGCCACATAGGGCCCGTCGCCGCGCCGCAGGGTCCCCTTGGCCTCGTGCTCGGCCTCCAGCTCGGTCACCAGCCGCGCGATGGCGTGGGCATGCCCCTCACCCGCGTGCTGGGCGACGACGTACCCCTCGGGGTCGATCACCACGAGCGTCGGCCAGGCCCGGACGGCGTACTGCTTCCAGGTCACCAGTTCGGGATCGTCCAGTACGGGATGCGCCACCTGATACCGCTCGACGGCGTCGACCACGGCCTGATGATCGGCCTCGTGCACGAACTTCGGCGAGTGCACCCCGACGATCACCAGGGTGTCGCGGTGCTTCTCCTCCAGCTCGCGCAGCTCATCGAGGACATGCAGGCAGTTAATGCAGCAAAAGGTCCAGAAATCCAGTACGACAATCTTTCCGCGCAGCTCGGAGAGGTTCAGCTCCTTGCCCCCGGTGTTCAGCCAGCCGCCCGCCCCGACCAGCTCGGGAGCACGGACACGGGCACGTCGGCGGGGCGCGGGAGCGGGGGCCTGGCCGGGGGCCGGGGCGGCGTCGTTCATGCTTCAAGCTTGCCATTCGGGCGGGCGCGCCTCAGCCGCGACCGATGAGTCCCGGCGTATCACGGGGTCTGAAGGGGCGGAAGCGGCCCGAGACGAGGAGTGACGCGCGATGAAATTGGTGTTGCAGGAGTTTCTGTCCCTGGACGGTGTCTCCCAGGGCCCCGGCTCCCCCGACGAGGACACCAGCGACGGCTTCACCCGGGGCGGCTGGCTCGTCCCGCACCTGGACGAGCGGTTCGAGACGGTGGTGTCGGGCTGGCTCGCGGAGGCGGACGCGTTCCTGTTCGGCCGCCGTACGTACGAGAACTTCGCCCGCGACTGGCCGAACATGCCGGACCACCCGAACGCCCGGATCCTGAACGGTCTGCCGAAGTACGTCGCGTCCGACACCCTCACCGAGGCGGACGCGAGCTGGAACCCGACGACGATCCTCTCCGGCGACATCCCGTCCCGGGTCGCGGAGGTAAAGGCCCGCCCGGGCCGCGAACTCCAGATCCACGGCAGCGCCCGCCTCGGCCACGCCCTGCTGGCGGCGGGCCTGATCGACGAGGTCCGCCTGGCGATCGCCCCGGTCGTCGTGGGCACCGGCCGCCACCTCTTCCCCCCGGACGGCCCCCCGGTCGGCCTGCGCCTGCTCCACCACGAGACGACCCCCGGCGGCATCGCGATCCACCGCTACGCCCCGACGGGCACGGCGGAGTACGGCACGTACGGGGGCGCGGAGTCGTAGCCGGGACCCCGGTCGCGGGCTTCCGGCCGGGGCCGTGCGTCTGAATCTCGTCGGAATGGCGGGAACCGGCCATCGGATGCTGATCGTCTGGCTTGTTGTTCGCCTACACGATTCAACGGCGTCTCGATGTAGGGCGGTTGAGTACGCAGGCTCCAAACGCAAGGAGAGCGCAGTGAGGCTACGGAAGCCGAGCACGGCCAGCCGGACCCGGACGGTCTTCGCCACGGGCGCGATGGTCGCGACCCTCCTGGGGGGCGCGATTGCGGCGGCCCCCTCGGCGGCGGCAGCCGCCACTCCGGTGTGCACCACCACTACCACCGGATACTGGTCGGACAGCCCCACCTACAGCTGGTACCCATACCACAAGAACCCGAACACGGTCTCCTGCACGCTGTACCAGGGCGTCAAGAGCACGGGCGTCAAGGCCCTCCAGAAGAACCTCAACCAGTGCTACGGCAAGAAGCTCCAGATCGACGGCAGCTTCGGCCCCGCAACCAAGGCGGCGCTGCGCGACGTGCAGAGCCGGGTGGGCGCGGCCGTGGACGGTGTCTACGGTCCCGAGACCCGTAACAAGATGAAGTGGGGCAAGTACCACCTGGAGACGGGTGCCCGCACGGGCTGCTACACCTTCAACACCTAGGAACGACGACGTCGGCCCGGCCCGCCGGGCCGACGTACCCGGTGCCCGCTCGGCTGAGCCGCGCTTGACCTCAAGTTTGGTTGAGTTTCTACGGTCGGACTCATCGAACTGGACTCAGTCGACGGCAGGGGTTTTGGCCATGGAGTACTCGCACAGTGACGCCGAGCTGATCAGGCAGCCCATTGGTTAATGGAGTTGGGCGGCGTACAAGGCCGTCGTCCTACCCCGAACGGTTCGACTCGCCGACCCACGCCTGTGAGTGGTTCGAAGCGTTCATCGCGTACTACGACCACGAGCACCGGCGTTCGGGCATCGGCTGGCACACGTCGTCCGACGTGCGTTTCCAGGAGAAGGCGACGGCGCCGAGCCGCTTCGCCACGACTCCTTGGGACGGTTCGGCCGTACCGGCGGGCATCGGCCGGTACGAGATCCGGGCAGCGCCGCGCCGCTGGTGGTCCGACGCCCACCGCCGCAGCAACTCGGCGTACCGGGCCGCGACCTGCTCGGCGTCGGGGCCGTGGGCGAGGACGCCGCTCTCGAATCCGCCGGTGGCCTCGTTCGCCCTCTTGGTGCGGTACGCGAAGCTCCCGCCGCTCACCAGCGCCGGGACTCCGCGCGTCACCGACAGCGCGAGGAGACCTTGATCGACCAAGTCCTTGCTGCCGTGGAGCATCATCATCTCCGGCGTATTCGTCGCCAGGAACAGTTCCAACTCGTCCGGCAGGTCGAAGGCCGCGCCGGACCACACCTCCAGCCGGGGCGAGCGCACGGCGGCGGCCAGGGCGTCGGTGTCGAAGTCCTGCTTCTGGTCATCGACCCGGAGCGCGAGGCCGTCCGTGATGTGGATAAGCCGCTCCGTGTACGCGCTGGCCCCTTGCATGGGCACGAAGCCGCACAGGCGGTAGCTGTCGCTGATCAGCTCCGGTCCCGGGCCGTCGACCCGGTCGAAGGCGATCGACCGGGTGAGCCCACGCATCCGGAGCGGGACGACGATCCGGCCGCGCTCGGAGAGCTGGTCCAGCCACGCCGACGGAATGTCCCAGGCTCCGGCGGTGACGATGATCCGGTCGAACGGAGCCAGCTCCGGGACTCCGGCGACGGCGTCCGCCCGTACCACCTCGACCTGCTCGTACCCCGCCGCGTCCAGACACGTCCGGGCGCGCTCCACGATCTCCGCGTCGATGTCCACCGAGATCGACGCGCCCTCCTTGCCGACGAGTTCGGCGATCAGCGCGGCGTTGTAGCCACCGGAGCCGACTTCGAGGACCCGCATGCCGGGTTCGATCGCGGCCTGCTCCAGCATCACCGCCTGGATATGCGTGGCCGACAGCGAACTGAGGGCCGTTCCGTCCTCGTCCCGCTTGATCACCAGGGCCCGGTTGGCGGCGTACGCGGCCTCCAACGGCTCACCGACGGAGAACAGATGCCGGGGCACAGCGGCCACCGCGTCGGCGACGGAATCAGAGATGATCGCGCCCAGTTCGCGCAACTCACGCACCATCGCCGCCCGCAACGGGGCCGCTTCTTCATCAATGTCTTTGTCTCTTGCAGTAGTCACTTCGTCACGCTACTGATCGTGTCGCGCGGTTTTGCCCTCTTGCCGGAATCAACCCGAGTCCCCCGGAAATCCACCCGGAATCGCGCCGTTCTCGGGCGTCGAGCCGCCTGGCGCGACACCTCGGGTGCCCCGGACGAGCAGGGTGCCTGTGCGGCGGCTCCCCGGGGGCGGGGCGAGCACGGACGCCGACACGTCCACGAAGCCGTGTTCCTTGAGAATCAGCCCCCACACGTCGGGTTCGTAGTCCCACCGCTTCACGACAGCGGGGTCTTCTTCGGGCCCTCGGGGGATGTACGACGCCTGGCAGCCGTAGCACCCCTCGACCGGGGGCCGCTGGGAGAAGGCGAAGACACCACCCGGCTTGAGGTTCGCGTGAACGACCGGCAGCAGGAAGCCGGGGTCGGTGAACCAGGCGGCGCCGAACACGCTGTAGACCGCATCGAAGATCGTCAATGTGTCTCCGAGGTACGTGAGGGCGTCGGCCTGGCGGAGTTCCATCCCGTCCACACCCGGCCACCGCTCGCGCGCCTTGTCGAGCTGCTTGGCGGAGAGGTCGATCCCGACGGACTTCATGCCGAGCGTCGCGAGATGAGCGGCATTCCCTCCAGACCCGCACCCGAGGTCCAGCGCGCTGTCTCCCGGTTCGAGCCGGAGTACATCGGCTCCGGGGCCGTGGTCCGGGTACTGGGTCCAGTTGAACCACGTGGTCTCGCCCTCGGCATTGGTCCTCCGGCGCTGGGGCTTGCTCTGCGAGTACGTGTCCCACGCGGTGCTGCGAGCGTCAGTCACTACCTGTCCGTTCTCGTTCGCGGCGACAGCCGCCCGGCACGCCCTTGACCTCAAGTTTGGTCGAGTTTCTACGGTCGGACTCATCGAACCGAACTCGGCCGGCGACAGGGGTTTTGGCCATGGAGTACTCGCACAGCGACGCCGATCTGATCAAGCAGCCCATCGGTTACTGGAGTTGGGCGGCCTACAAGGCAGTCGTCTCCCGTACCCGGGCCGCCCTGGCCGAGATCGGTGTCACCCAACCACAGTGGTGGGTCCTCGCCCAGGTGGCGGGCGCCGCCCCGGCCAGAACCCGTGACGAGGTCTCCCGCGTCCTTCGGAACTACCTCGACACCGGCCCGGAAACCATGGACTCGGAGATCGACGCGGTCGTCGCCCAGGGCTGGATCACCGAGGACACCGAGGGCCGCCTGGCCTTCACGACCGAGGGCCGGGCCTTCTACGGCAAGGCGGCGGCCCTTCAGGACGAACTGTGGGCGGAACGGCACACGGGCATCTCCGACGAGGAGTACCGGGCCACCCTCAAGGTGTTGCAGCGGTTCATCCACAACACGGGCGGGCGGGCGTGGCACCACTGACGCGACGGTGAGTGAGCGCGTCTGGCCCGGCCACACCATGGCCGGGCCGGACGAGTTCCAGCCGTGCCGCCGTCAGCCCGCGTCGGCACCCCGGGCGAGCGCGACGAGCCCGCCGAACGCGGCGGGCGACACCATGAGGACGGGCCCGTCCGGGCGCTTGCTGTCCCGGAGCGGGACTATGCCGGTCGCCGCCGCGTGGTCGGGTGCCCACTCGACGCAGGAGCCGCCGTTGTCGGTGCTGTAGGAGGACTTCACCCAGCGCAGGGCGGAGGCGTTGCTTGTCATCACGGGATGCTCCTTCGTGTCTGTCGAGGACGGATAGGAAGGTCAGCCTGTGCGGATGCTCAGTTGTCGGCCCGTTTGGCGAGCGTGACCAGCCTGGTGAATGCGGCGGCGGACACCATGAGGACGGGTCCGTCCGGGCATTTGCTGTCCCGTACGGGGATCGTGCCGGTTACGGCGACGAGGGCGGGGTCCCATTCAACGCATTCGCCGCCATTCGGAGCGCTGTAGCTAGATTTCCGCCAACGTGGGGCGACGGGACGGGTCGTGGTCGTCACGGGCCACTCCTTGTCGATCACGGGCATGGAGTCAGCATGTTCGGTTACTCAACGCCGGTCCCTTGGCGAGCGCAACCAGCGCGGCGAACGCTGTGGGGGACACCATCAGGATCGGACCTGTTGAACCTTGCTGTCCCGGAGGGGGACGGTGCCGGTGGCGGAAGCGTGGGACGGCGCCCACTCGACGCAGGAGCCGCCGTTGTCGGTGCTGTAGCTGGACTTCACCCAGTGGAGGTGGGAGGAGTTGATCGTCGTCACGGAATACCCCTTCATGCCTCGTTCGGTCTGCGCGGTTGCTAGACGCCGGCGTCCTTGGCAAGAGCGACGAGCCCGGCGAAGGCTGCGGAGGACGCCATCAGGACGGGTCCGTCCGGACGCTTGCTGTCCCGTACGGGGACTACGCCGGTCATGGTCGCGTGGTTGGGTGCCCACTCGATGCACTCGCCGCCTTCAGGGCCGCTATAGGTGCTCTTGACCCACATGGCAGCCTTTATGTTGAACTCGGAGGTCATCGTGCGTACTCCTTGTGGATTTCCTCGATACGAGCGATAGACGCATCATGCCCCAGGGCTTCGGCCCGTAGGCGATCGTAGATAGCCAATCCGGTCTTGACGACCTTCGGTGTCTCCAGCGGGCGACCCCCGTGGGGGCCTTCGACATGGAGCACAGTGGGAGCTCGGTCGAAGCCCAGCAACGTAAAGGCCGTGCTGGATGCGGGCACTGCGGTGAAGGGGATGAGTTGGATCGTGATGTTCGGCGCCTCCGATTCAAGCATTAGGCGCTCAAGTTGCTGAGCCATCACCTCGGACGAACCGACCAGCATCCTCAAACATGCCTCGTACAGAACTGCCCAGACTTCAGGTGGGTTGCTGTGTTCGAGCACGTCATGGCGTCTCATTCGAGCGGCCAGCCGCGATTCGATCGCGGAAGTTGAAAGACGTGGGGCACTGGCGCGGTATACGGCGCGAGCATAGTCCGGAGTCTGGAAGAGTCCGGGCACGAAAATGGTGGAGTAGTTGAGGATTTGCGTCGCGTTTCGTTCGCGCTGGGTGTAGGGCTCGAACCATGTCGGGTGATCACCCTCGACAGCCGATTGTCGCTGCCGAGTAAGCATTGTCCCGGTGTCGAAAGCTCGATCGCAGCCTTCGGCAAACCGCTCACTGGGCACGAGCTTGGCGTTCTCGACCTTGGAAACGTAGGCCCCTGAGCAGCCGATGACCGACCCCAGGCCGCGCACGCTCATCCTTCGGGCGACCCGAAGTGCGCGCACGTCAACGCCGAATTGTTCAACAGGAGTTAACGCCGACTGCGGACTGTCATTCTCCATGGCATGTGACCTCTGTGTTTCGTCACCCGGTCAGGGTCGAACGCTTTTCGATTTGTTAACTGGAGTCGTTCAACTGCACTTACTGTACGGCAACTTGTGCTCCTCTGGGCTCGAAACGGAAAACCGGCACGAGGAGGTTGTCGAATGATCAATAACCCACCACCGAGGTGCGCGAGCGCACTGGTCGTACGGCGGGTGCGTCGATGACCGCCCGGCGTGAGAACGCCCGGGTCGGTGGGACCGGGCCCCGACTGGTTTCCGAGGCCGTATTCCGCTGGCCGCCCTGCGAATGCGGGCACCCGAAATGCCCCGACGCCGAGGACTCGGGCGTCGAGCCCGTCCCCGAGCCCGCCCGTTCGCAGAGCCCGACCATGGCACGGGTCCGGCCCCTCGTGGACGAGGCGAATCAGCGCGCGGGAGGGCGGCGGTGAACCGGCTGGAGGACTGCCCGGAGTGCGTACGACTCAGCGCACTCCTCGCACGGGCGCAGGCGGCCGGGGATCACACCTTGGCCACGGACTGTCGCGTGCTGATGCGCCGCCACCCCGCTCACGACGGCGTACCCGTGGCGGCCACGGAAAGCGCCACGTAGCGACGAGAACGCCCCGACGGATCGGTTAGGGCCGGTCCATCGGGGCTCCGCCGAATCAGCTTTCGAGGAGCTGAACCGACATGCGAGACCTTATCGTCCACGCGTTCTCATGGGCGCTGAATCTGTTACTTCCCTCCGGAGGCCGACACCGGGCCCGCGCCCGAGCCGCTCCGCTCCCGCCACCTGTCGCCGTCTCTGCCTGGTCCCGCCCCTGGACCGGCCCGTCATCCGGTACCGCCCGAGCGATCTTCATGGCGGCCGCAGCGCGAGAGCTGCCCCCCGAACAACGGGAGTGGTTCTACGCGGCGGCGGCGTGGGCGGAGTCCGGTCGGGACTACCGGATTCCCACGGAGGTGACTCCGTGACCCGGGAAGCCCTCCTCCGCACCCCCGCGCCGTTCACCCCACCGTGCGCGTACTGCGACCGGGAGACCGCCGCGCCTGTTGTCGTCGGTGCCGGGGACTGGCCGAACGGCTGCCGCTTCGTACGGTACGCCTGCCCCGCCTGCGCATCTGAACACGGCGCCGGGCCCAGCCCCGAGGACGAGATCACGTAGGCGTAGGGCACGAAGCCCCATGTCCAAGGCGTCGCCCTGCCCGTCGCGGTCACCCTCGTATCGGGGAGGGCGTCGGCCCCAGCCGATCACGGCAGGACCAGCCGGATCGTCCGTTTACCAACGCAGCTTCCATTCAGGCGATTTGCCGGTTGATCGATCAGCCGCAGAGGCTAGGGTTCGAGCTACGGCGGTGACTCTTGGGCGACTTGGAGCTGGGCTTCGCGCCGCTGAGGCAATTGAATGAAAACGGCCTTGATCACCAACAAAACCCCAGGTGAAGAAGTGTCTTCCCCGCACCCGCGGGGGTCACCCATCCGCCTCCCCCGACTGGCAGCGGCCTCGGGTAGGGGTCCATAGGCCGTGGGAACACTGTCCTCCGGGCGGGGGCGGCTTCACACTAGGGCGCGATGGGGTGGGGCGTATGGAGGCGACGGATTCCGGGGCACTAGCCGTGATCCTCGTCCTGTACGAGTTCGGGGTGCGCCGGACGAGTGCGACACGCTTTCTGTTCCGGATGCGCCCGGACGGCGGCGGACACCGGGGCTGGGACCGTGGCGGGGTCCGCCTGAGGCCGGAGGGCCCGAGGCTCTGTCTCCTCGGTCGGTCGCTGCCGCGTCTCGCTGACTACTCTGCTGCGGTGACGAAAGACAGCGAGTTGACGGTTGACCTGCGGGGTCGCCGGATCGAGACACTCAAGGATTTCTGGGATGCGGTCGCCGAGCCGTGCGGGCTGCCGGAGTGGTTCGGCAGGAATCCGGATGCCTGGTCGGACACGATTCACACGCGCGGCATATCGGATGTAATCGACAGCTACGACGTCCTGGTCGTGCACGTCGATCAACGCGGGCTCTTCGAAGGCGGTCGGAGAGATGGCGAGGTCTTGGCGGGCATCTTCGACGGAGAACAGAACCGGCTTGTAGTCCATTCACTGAGCTGATTGCCAAGACTGTTACTCGGTGTCGTGTCCGGATGAGGACGGCGGAGAAGCGGAGTGCGCCCGGGAGCGTCCGAGCGCGTGATGATCGGGTTCTGCCCGGCTGGGAGCCCCCTTCCCTGGCTTCGGCGGCAGGCCGGTGGGTCCGGCAGATCGTGGAGTCCACGGACCCGGTCCAGCCGATGCCGCTGTTGGCGTCAGCTACCGCGATCACGGCAGCGGAGATCCTTTCCCAGGTGCCATCGACGGCTCATCCGAGCAGCCGCTTGTATGCGGTTTTGAACGAACCCGAACTTGTCGTGCAGATCCCCGCCAGGGCGAACCAGCGCGTCCCCTCCACGCGATGGCCTCGATGGTGCGGTGGTGGTCGGGCCATCGCCGCCCGCGGACCGGATCTGCCGGTGTCGGCGGCTCGCTCCGGTCTCACGTAGAAGCAGTGATCACTAACCGGACAGGCACATCCGATCAGCCGATCAACCCGTCAAAGGGACACGCTCTACGACCCCACGGGCCACAGTTCGGTGCTGTGGGCCGTGATCAGCGCGTCGATGCGGGTGAGGATCTCCTCCACCGAGCCCGGGGCCGGGCGGCGGCCGTCGCGGAGGCGGAGGGAGAGGTGGTTGTGGGTGGTTTCGCGGGGGCCGATGACCGCCTGGTAGGGGATGCGGCGGGTCTCCCGGACACGGGCTCCGAGGCTGCCCGCGTCCGGGGTGGTGATCCGGGCGCGCAGGCCCAGGGTCGCGCAGCGGTCGGCGACGGCGTGGGCGGCGGGGAGTTCGGTTTCGGAGAGCGGGAGGATCGCCAGCTGGGTGGGGGCGAGCCATGGGGGGAGCGCGTCGCCGTGGTGGTCGAGGAGGTGGGCCACGACGCGTTCGACGCTGCCGACGATACTGCGGTGGATTATGACCGGGCGGTGTTTGGCGCCGTCCGGGCCGATGTAGTGCAGATCGAATCGTTCGGGCTGGTGGAAGTCGATCTGGACGGTGGAGAGGGTGGATTCCCGGCCGGCGGCGTCGGTGATCTGGACGTCGATCTTGGGGCCGTAGAAGGCGGCTTCGCCCTCGGCCGCCTCGTACGGCAGGCCGGAGGCGTCGAGGACCTCGGTGAGCAGGGCGGTGGACCGCCGCCACTTCTCGGGGTCGGCGACGTATTTGCCGCCGGGGCCGGGGAGGGAGAGCCGGTAGCGGGCGGGGACGATGCCGAGGTCCTCGTACGCCCGGCGGATCATCTCCAGCGCCGACCGGGTCTCGTCCGCGACCTGGTCCGGGGTGCAGAAGATATGCGCGTCATTGAGCTGGATGGCCCGGACCCGGGTCAGTCCGCCGAGGACGCCGGAGAGTTCCGAGCGGTACATTCCGCCCAGTTCCGCCATCCGCAGGGGCAGTTCCCGGTAGCTGTGGGCGCGGGAGCGGTAGATCACCGCGTGGTGCGGGCAGAGGCTGGGCCGCAGGACGACCTGTTCGCCGCCGAGGTCCATCGGGGGGAACATGTCGTCGCGGTAGTGCGCCCAGTGTCCGGAGATCTCGTACAGCTCCCGTTTGCCGAGGACGGGTGAGTAGACGTGGTCGTAGCCCGCGCGTCGTTCGGCGGCGCGGATGTACTCCTCCAGGGTGTGCCGTACGGTCGCGCCGTCGGGCAGCCAGTACGGCAGCCCGGCGCCGATCAGCGGGTCCGTGGCGAACAGGTTCAGTTCCCGGCCGAGCTTTCGGTGGTCGTACACGACGGTCTCCTCGCGGTCAGCGGGCGACGGGGGAGTGACCGCAAGCCGAAGCCCCGGGGCACTCGCCCCGGGGCTTCGGACTAGGACATCGGTCAGCGCGCCGGGACACTCTCCGGCGTCGTCGTCATGCTCATGTTGGCGCGCTGCATGGCGGAGACGGTAGCAGGGTGCGGGGTCGCCGACCGGGGATTTCCGGCGGCGCGCCGGGCGGGGCCGGGCGGGGCTGGTCGAGGGGTCAGAGCGCCAGGTCGCCCGGCTCCCTCGGGTGGATCATCAGCAGTGCCTTCTTCTCCGGCAGTTCGATCTCGGCGACTCCGTGGAAGCCCGCCGCCGTGAAGGCCCGTAGCGACGGTTCGTTGGTGAGGTCGGGTTCGGCGACCACCCGGCGGCAGGCCGGGTCGGCCGCCAGGAGGCCCTCCGCCAGGGCGCGGAGGAGTTCGCGGCCCAGGCCCCGGCCCGTGCGGGACCGCTCGCCGATGGCGATGTGGAGGCCGAGGTCCCGGGGGTCGTAGGGGTAGAAGTCGATCAGGCGGTCGCGGGCGACGCGGTAGACCTCGATATAGGCGAACGGCTCACCGTCGAGATCGACCAGTACGGGGAGGATCGCGTCGCCCGCGAGATGCCCGGAGATCTCCTCCTCCCACCGTTCCACGGGCCATGCCTGGTGCCAGAACGCCTCGATGTGCGGGGACCGCATCCAGCCGTGCACCAGGTCGAGGTCCGCGCCCTTCGACCGGGCGACCCGGGCCGTCCACCGGCCGTCGAGGCGGGGGAGCGGGGGGCCGGGGACCGTCGCGGTGTCGGTGTCCGTGGCCGTGTCGGTGGGCTGCTGTAACGACGTCATGCGGTGGCCTCCAGCAGCGGGTTGGGCGCGTCGAGATAGACGGACTGCGCGTCCAGCGGGGCGAGTACCTCGTCGATGCCGTGCAGCCGGGTGAGCAGATTGCCCTTGCAGGGCAGGGTGGGGGCGGTGAGCCAGCGCCGGGCGAGCCGGTCGCCGTCGGGCGCGGCTTCGGCGAGGGCGGGGAGCGCGGCCCGCAGCCGGGCCGCGAGGACGGCGAGGAGGTCCCGTTCGCCGGCCAGGCCGTCGACGGCGAGCGCGCCGATGACCGAGAGGGCCTGGTTGCGCAGCAGATAGTAGGAGAGCCGGTCGTCGACCAGTTCGTCGGGGACTACGGCGAGGGTGGAGGTGTCCACGCCGAGCCGCGCCAGCAGCGCCGGGAGCCTGGATTCGGCCAGGTAGTAGCCCTGGTTGTCGCGGAAAGCGGAGCCCGTGACGCGGCCTTCGCCGTCGAGCCGTACGAGGGTGTTCTGCTGGTGTGCTTCGAGGCCGATGCCGGTGGTGGCGTAGAGGTGGAGCATCGGGACCAGGACGCGGTCGGTGTAGTCGGCGGTCCATTTCTCGGCCGCGCCGGGGCCGAGGGCGGCGACCGTGTCGCCGAGGAGGCTGCGGCCGATGCCGGGCCGGGGGGCGACCAGGCCGACGAGGCAGCGGTACGCGCCGATCCCGGCCGGGACCTCGCGGACGGCGACGTCGAGTCCGGTGATCTCGGGGCCTTCGGCCCGGCCGGGTTCGTCGACGGCGAGCCACGCCGGGTCGCGGGTGACGGAGAAGCCGGGGTGCGCGGCGAAGGTGGCGTCCGCGTGGCCCGCGTCGAGGAGCCGGTTGATCTCCAGGCCGCGCAGGAGTTCCGTACGGGTCGACTCGCGGCGCGAGTTGGTGAGCCGCAGCCCGAGGGAGAGCTTCAGCATCACCTCCGTACCGGGCCGGTAGAGGGTCCGCACACTGGAGGTGGGCCACCAGGGGTCGCCGAGTTCGCCGAGGGGTTCGAGGGCGCCGGAGGCGACGAGGGCGGCGATCCGGGGGCGGTGGAGTACGTCCCCGGCCTGCCACGGGTGGGCGGGGACCAGGATCCGGCCGCCGGTGTCGGGCCGCCCGGCGAGGTCGGCGAGGAGGCCGACGGTGTCCCGGCCCCGGAGGGACGGCGCGCCCGCGACGGCGTCGTGGGAGACGACGTCCGGGTCGGCGGCGAACCAGTGGAGCCGGAAGGAGCCGCGTAGTTCGGGCGAGTAGGCGGTGGTCTCGTTCTCGGAGAGGCCGTCGCGGGATTTGGGCGCGGGGTGGTGGAGGTGGCCGAGGAGCAGGGCCTGTTCGGAGTCGAGGAAGGCGTCGGTGCCGGGCGGCGGTTCGGGGTGGGCCCGGCGGTCGGCGATGAACCGGGTGACGCGGCGTACGGATTCGGCGGTACGTTCCACCAGGTCCGCGATCTCGCCGGGCGGGACGGCCCCCCGGCCCCCGGCCCCGGCCTCGGTTCCGGCCCCGGCTTCGGTGGCCGCTTCCGTGGCCGCTTCGGTGGCGACCAGCGCGACGGCCGTCACCGGGTCGGCGGTCGGCCCGAGGGGCCCGCCGGGGCCCTCCAGCCGGACCGGCCCGAAGCGGTGCCAGCCGGTGGGCGAGCGGTGTACGACCTCGGTGACCAGGGCCAGCCCGGCGTGCGGCAGTTCGACCCGCAGCGGTCCCGCGGCGGGCTCGACTCCGGTCTCCCGGAGCCAGCAGCGCAGCAGCGCTTCGAGGTGGGCGTGTTCGGCGGCGCCGCGTGGGTCGAGCCCGTGCAGGATGTCCGCGGGGGCCGCCGGGACGACGACGGTGGTGGCGGTCATGCGCCGCCCTCCTCGGCGAGCGGGTTCGGGTGGGTGCCGTTGGGGTAGAGGGCGTGCCGCAGGGCCCGGTCCCCGTACCGGGTGACGACGATCCGGTCGCGGTTGAGCCCGTACCGGGGGATCTGCTCCGACAGCAGGTCGTACTCGGCGAACCGGCCCGCCAGCTCCGGGAACCGCTTGCGGAAGTCCTTCTGGAAGTCGAGGATCGTCCGCCGCACCAGCCGCCAGAAGGTCTTCTCGGGGACCCCGAGCTGTTCGGCGCAGAGGGGCGCCAGATAGCGGAAGTGGCCGACGAAGACCTGGTCCACGACGTGCTGCCGGATCACGGAGGGGTGCTTGCGGGGCAGTACGTGGTGGTGGCCGTCGGGCTCCGGGCCGCGCTCGGGGACGTCGGTGAAGGAGACGCAGACGTCGTCCACGAAGTCCTTCAGATAGAGCCGGACCGGGACGTCGTTCTCGTCGTAGCCGATCAGGGTGTTCTGGCCGTGCGGGTTGAAGGTGACCCCGTACCGGTACAGCACGTGCATGATCGGGACGAGGAGGGTGTCGAAGAGTTTCCGCAGCCACTTCTCCGGCTTCAGGCCGGAGGCGCGGACGAGTTCGGCGACGAAGGCGTCCCCGGCGGTGTCCGTGTGGAGCAGGGACGCGAAGGTACGGACCCGCTCGTCCGGGTCCTTACGGGCCGACACCGACTCGCGCCAGATACAGCCCAGGGTCTCCAGATGCTGGTACGGCGCCTGGTCGAGGTCGGAGAGATAGGGATGGTGGACGGTGACGGACGCGACCTCGCCGAGGAAGACGGTCCGCCGCTCCTCGGTCAGGAACGGGTCCCGGTCGACCAGTCCGCGCAGCCACTGCGTGACGACGGGCGCGCCGGACGTGCAGTGCGGCGGGATACCGCGCCACACGAGGGTGTTGAGGATCTTGAGCGGCAGTTTGACGTCGTACCGCTCGGGTGTGCCGATATTGGCCATGGTCCGGATGGACTGGCCGGGGAGATAGAGGTCCGGGCTCTGGCCGAGGGGGATGATCCGGCGCTGCGCGACATCGGCGGCGTGCAGGATCTGCACGGCGTGGTCCCACTGCCAGGGGTGGACCGGCATCCAGACATAGCCGTCGGGGTCGACCCCGGCGGCGGTGAGGACGGCGGTGAACCGGGCCCGGGTGCCGGAGTCCAGCTCCCGCTGGAGGACGGTGTGCTCGGAGAGTTCGGAGGTGCCCCGGAACTCGGCGAGCCCCCGGTGGACCGCGACCCACTGGAGGGTGAGGGGCCGGGCGGACTCGGGGGCGTACTTCCGTACGTCCTCGGCGGAGAAGCCGATCCGGCCCTTGTTGGCGACGAGCAGATTGTGGCCGGTCATCCGGCACTCCAGCTCGGTGTGGCCGAGGGCGCGGAGTTCGGCGACGGTCTCCCCGCCGTGGGTGAGCCGGGCCGCGTCGACGGCGAGCGTCGCGGACAGCTCGGTGAGATAGGTGGCGATCGTGGAGGCGTCGCTGCCGATGGTGGTGGCGGCCTCGATCAGGAACTGCTGGGCGTCCCAGGCGGGCTGGGCGATGGAATTGCCGAGCATGCTGGTCGCGGTGCGGGTGATCGAGTCCGGGTCGACCCGGAGCCAGTCGAAGGCGCCGGTGGTGGCGCGGAAGGCGTAGGTCGTACCGGATTCGAGATCGACGCGGTACGCGGCCGTACCGTCACCCGGGCCGGCCGTGCCGTCCGGGCCGTCCGTACGGACCGCCTTCAGCATGTCCTCGAAGCACCACTCGCCGAGCGCCTTGGCGAGCAGCCGGCGGTTGGCCTCGCGCCAGGCGGCCGGATCGGTGTCGGCGAGGGCGGGCACGGGGTGGTCGAGCGGATCGCCCCGCCCCGGATCGGCCCGCCGGGGACCGGCCTGTTCCGTACGGTCGAGCGGATCGGCCGGGTCCGGCTGGTCGAGCTGGGCCGGCTGATCGGGCTGTTCGGGCATCGAACGACTCCGGGTTTCGGTGGTACGGGGCGCTGAGCAGCACTGAACAGTTAAAGCCTTAGGTAAGCCTCACCTAAGATGCAAGCGCTACTTTCAGCCACGGGAGGCGCTTTGACGTCGGGTCATAAGGTGGAAGTAAGGCTACCCTTACCATTCGGAGCCGGGTGTTCCGGCGATCCGGCCGTCCGGTCCGGGCCGGTGCTTCCCCCGCGCCTTCCCACGACTGTTCCGGTGTACCCGGGTGAGGAGTGCATGTGACGGCAGCAACGGCGACGGCGGCGGCGGCCCGCCGCCCCGCCCCCGGCTGGACCTTCGCGCTCGTCAGCGCCGGCGGTGTGGTGATGACCCTCGACGTCACCGTCGTGAACGTCGCCCTCACCGAGATCGCCCGCGACCTCGACACCGGCCTCGGCCAGGTCCAATGGACCGTCTCCGGCTACTCCCTCGCCTTCGGCGCCCTGCTGCTCACCGCGGGCGCGCTCTCCGACCGGATCGGCCGCCGGGCCGTCTTCACTGCCGGTACGGCCCTCTTCACCCTCGCCTCCGCCGCCTGCGGGCTGGCCCCCGGCGCCGCGTCCCTGATCGCCGCCCGCGCCGCCCAAGGAGTCGGCGGGGCACTGATGTTCGCCCCGGCGCTGGCGCTGCTCGCCGCCGCCTACCGGGACGAGGAACGCAGACGCTCCGCGATCGCCGCCTTCGCCGCGATCGCCTCGGGCGCGGGCGCGCTGGGCCCGGTCGTCGGCGGCGTCGCCGTCGAAGCGGCGGGCTGGCGGTGGATCTTCCTGGTCAATGTGCCCATCGGGGTACTGGTGATCGCCGGGGCGCTGACCCGGATGCCGGAATCGAAGGCGGCGACCGGGCCATCGGAAGGGGCCGGGGCCGGTGCCTCCGGGGCCGCCGGTCGGGTCGGGACGGGCGGGGACGCCGGGTCCGCTACGGCTCCGGAGCCCGGCGCCGCCGCCCCGGCACCCCCCGCCCCGACCGGCCACCGCCGGATCGACCCCCTCGGCGCGCTGCTCGCCGTCGGCGCCCTGCTGGCCCTGCACTACCCCCTGGTCGCGGGCCCCGAACACGGCTGGACCTCGGCCCGGGTCCTGGTCCCCGCCGCCCTCGGCGTACCGCTCGCCGTCGCCCTCGTCCTCAGCCAGCGGCGCGGCGACGGCCTCCTCGATCTGTCGCTGCTCCGGATCCCCGCCTTCGCGGGCGCCGCGGTCCTCGGCTTCCTCGCCCGGCTCACGGGCCTGGGCACCCTGGCCCTCACGACCCTCTGGCTCGCGGGCACCCACTCGTACTCCCCGCTGGAAACCGGCCTCCACCTGCTGCCCCTCACCGGCAGCCTGCTGATCACCGGGATCTTCGTCGCCCGCCTCCAACGGGCCTTCCCAGCCTCGACCCTGGTCGCCACCGGCTTCGCCCTCATGGGCGCCGGACTGCTCGCCCTCGCCGGGGCGGGGGCGGGCGCGCCCGGCGCGGTGACGGTCACCGGCTTCGTCCTGCTCGGCGCGGGCAGCGCGCTGGTCTTCCCGCCCCTGATGGGCATCGCGGTCGCCGCGGTCCCCCCGGACCGGGCGGGCATGGCGTCGGGCCTGACCAACGCGGCGTACCCGCTGGGCACGGCGGCGGGCGTCGCCGTCTTCGGCGCGGTCTTCGCCTCCGTACTCACCGCCCGCCTCGGCACCTCCGACGGCCTCCGCGCCGCCGTCGAGACGGCCCGCTTCGACCTGGTCCCCGGCGCGTCCCGGGCCGCCGCCGAATCGGCCTTCTCCAGCGCGTTCACCCTGGTCTGCCTGCTCGCGGCGGCGATCTGCGCGGCGGGCGCCCTGCTGGCCGCCCGCACCCTCCGGACCCGGGCCCCGGCTCCGGCGGAGGAGACGGCCGGGGAAGCGGCGGAGCCCGTACGGGAGAAGACAGCTCTCTGAGTTCTGTCCGGACACGATCCGCTGAGGAGATGTCCTCGATGCAGTTGGTGGAGTGGGGTTTGGTGTCTTCAAGCTCGCCGTGGCGGACAAGTCGCGGAACGGCGGCGGGTCCGAGCCCTTCAAGTGGATGGGCGGCGGCATCGACGCCATCCTCCTGGACGGGTCGCTGACTACCATGCTCAACGGCATCGCGGCCTGACGGAGAAGGGGAGAGCATGGTGCGCAGGAGGGGGAACAGCCGGACCGTGGCGTGGATGGCCGGAGGGGCCGGTGCCGTGGCGCTGGTGCTGACGGGATGCGCGCTCGTGTCCGGGGGCGACGAGGAGCCGGACACTCCGGCCAAGGGCGGTGCGAGCGTATCGGCGTCGGCGAGTCCGGCGCCGGAGTACGAAGTGCCGCAGGACTGGGACGAGCCCGTACGGTGGTCGGCGCTTCCGCGGGGGGAGCGTACGGACGAGTGGGGCAGCCGGGTCGGATTCCCGAAGACGGCCGAGGGCGCGGTGGGCATGGCGACGGCCGCCAACTCCACCGCCATCGAGGGCGACGTGAACGCGCGCGACGAGCAGCTGCGGATCTACCACTCATACGTCGTGAAGGCCAATCAGGTGGATTCCGTGGCCGAGGAGATCGAGATGACGGCGCTGGACACGGACAAGCGACTGGCCCGGCTGATGGGGGTGAAGCCGGGGCAGCCGCTGCCCGCGGGCGGATATCTGCGCAGTGTCGTCGTCGGCTACAAGATCATCGAGCAGTCGCCGGACGAGGTCAGCGTGTGGCTGCTGGGCCGCGCGGTGACGAAGACGGGGGAGACCGCGAAGGAGAGCACCGACTTCACCCGCACCGTGATCGGGGTTCAGTGGCAGGACGGCGACTGGAAGCTCACCGCCGACTCGACCGCGCGGGCGCTGAGGGCGGTGCAGGGGAAGCCGAAGCCGGAGCACGCCGCCCCGGGCGATCCGAATTTCAACGCGGCTGGATGGACGGCGATCCGGGAGGCGTCGTGATGGGGCTGCTGCTCGCCCTGACCTGTCACGCCACCGTCGGGCCGGTCATCGGGGCGCCCTGACCTCCTTTCTCTCCCAGCGTCCGTGCCCGGCGGGCGGGCGTCCTTGTCCGTACGCGGACCCTCCGTGCCCGCCCGCGCACGGAACGCCCTCGCGCTGGCGGAGCGGGGCGAGTCGGGAGATCTTGTAGAGGAGTAGCTGCTACATACAGCACAGCTGAGTACGCGCGCGGATGCCGTGGTGAGCCCCTGGCGGAAAGGGTGGGTCCGCGCGGGGCCGCCACGGCCCCGGACGATATTTCGGAGGTACTCATGCGACGGTTAACGGCAATCGCTGCGGCGCTCGTCGTCGCGGGCGGCGGAGTGTTGGGCACGGCGGGGGTCGCGGGCGCCGCGACCGCCGACCGGGCGGCGGAGAAGACCGGCAAGGCGGCGTGTTCCACGCCGTGGGGCAGCGGGGTCAAACAGGCCACCCAGTACTCCGGGACGCCGCTGCGGAACATCAGGACCGGCCAGCACGCCTGCTACGACCGGATGGTCTTCGACATCACCGGCGGGACCGCCAAGACCGGCTACTACGTGCACTATGTCGACGAGTTCCGGCAGGACTTCACCGGCGATCCGATACCCGTGTCCGGTGGCGCGATCCTCTCCATCCACGTCAACGCGCCGAGCTACGACGTGAATATGAACCCGACCTACAACGCCACGCCGAAGCAGAAGCTGCCCGGGGTGAACGTCACCGGCTACCAGACCTTCCGGGACCACAAGTTCGGGGTGAGCTGGGAGGGCCAGACCCAGGTGGGGCTCGGGGTGCGGGCCAAGCTGCCGTTCCGGGTCACGCAGACCGACGACCAGGTGATCGTGGACGTGGCTCACAGCTGGTGACCCACAGCTGGTGACACCCAGCCGGTGATCCAGAGCTGGTGACCCTCAGCATGTGATCCACCGCTGGTGAACCACGGCCGGTAGAACCCGTTCCGGCAAGGTGAGGACCGGTGTCCGGTGACAGGGGACGTCACCGGCACCGGGGTCGCCCGCCGCTGTCCCGGAGGACGGCGGCGGGCGACCCGTACGCCCTGTCAGGCGCCGCCCCGCGTCATCCGGCCGGGCTGGTCCGCCGCAGCAGCCACACCAGATACGGCGCGCCGAGCAGCGCCGTCACGATGCCCACCGGGATCTCCGTCGGCGCCAGCAGCCAGCGGCCGATGGCGTCGGAGGTGACGACGAGGACCGCGCCGAGTACCGCCGCCATCGGGATCATCCGCGCCCCGTTGTTGCCGACCAGCCTGCGGGCCAGATGCGGGGCGACCAGGCCGACGAAGCCGACCGCGCCGATCGCCGACGCCGTGCCCGCCGCGAGCAGCGCGCCTGCGCCGAGGACCAGCAGCCGGGCCCGGCTCAGTTCCAGGCCGAGGGCGCGGGGGAGTTCGTCGCCGAGGGCGAGCAGATTGACCGGGCGGGCCGCCGCGACGAGGGCGACGGCGACGACCGCGGGGACCGTGAGCCAGAGCATGGCGTCGTAGTCCCGGCCGTAGGTACTGCCCGCGAGCCAGCTCAGCGCCGCCGAGATGTTCATCTGGGCGCTGACCACCATGATGTTGACCAGTGCCATCGCGGTGGCCGCCGCGCCGAGGCCGACCAGCACGACCCGGGTGGGGTCGAGTCCGGACCGGGTGGAGCCGCGCGGGCCGCGGGCGATCGCGATCACCAGCAGCAGCATCAGGATGCCGCCGATCCCGGCCGCGAACGGCAGGGCGATCGCGGGCGCCGTCGGGATCACGGCGATGATCAGTACGGCCCCGAAGGACGCCCCGGCGGTGACGCCGATGAGTCCGGGTTCGGCGAGCGGATTGCGTACCACGGCCTGAACGGCCGTACCCGCGACCGCGAGACACGCCCCGGCGAGCGCCGCGACCAGGATCCGGGGCAGCCGGTAGGAGACGATCGACTCCACGACGGGGTCGGTGGTGCCGGTGAGCGCGGCGATGATCCGGTCGTAGCCGATCTCGACGTCGCCGAGCCGGAGCGAGACGATCATCGCGAGGGCGAGGACCGCGATCCCGGTTCCGATGACGACGGCGTACGCGGGCCCGCGCCGCCGCCCGGAGACGGCGACGGCCGCCCCGGTGTCGGCGTCGCCGGTACTGATCCGCCGGGCCAGCAGCATGAAGACGGGCCCGCCGATCAGGGCGGTGACGACCCCGACCGGGATCTCCGAGGTGTAGACCGCCGACGGCGGGACCACGACCTGGGCCGCCGCGTCGGCGCCGAGCAGTACGGCGCAGGCCAGCAGTGCCGACAGCGGGATCAGCAGCGCGTGGGCGCGGATGCCGAGGGCGCGGACCATCACGGGGGCGATCAGTCCGATGAAGCCGATCGGGCCCGCGAGGGAGACGGCCGTCGCGGAGAGCAGTACGGCGACCAGGAACGCGGCGGGCCGGATCCGGTCGACCCGGACGCCCATCGCGGACGCGGTCTCGTCGCCGAGGGCCAGCAGATCCAGCGGCCGGGCCAGCAGGGGCGCGGCGCAGGCCACGACGAGCACGATCGACCCGGTGATCAGGGGGCGTTCGAGTCCGGACTGCATCAGGGTGCCGTTGCCCCAGAAGAAGAGGCCGCGGGTGGCCTCGACGTCGAGCATCTGGAGGAATTCGGCGGCGGCCGTCCCGGCGAGGGCGACGGTCGCGCCGGCGAGCAGGACCCGGCCGGGGGTGAGGACGCCGCCGCTGCTCAGCAGGTAGACCAGGCCGATGGCGAGGAGTCCGCCGATGAACGCGGCGGCGCCGGACGGCAGCGGCCCCAGGTCGAGGCCGAGATAGGCGACGAGGACGACGGCGAAGTAGGCGCCCGCGTTGACGCCGAGGGTGTCGGGCGCGGCGAGCGGATTGCGGGTCGCGCCCTGGACGAGGACGCCGGAGACGCCGACGGCGATCCCGACGACGAGCCCGGTGAGCGTACGGGGCAGCCGGGCGCCGACGAGGATGTCCTCGGTGTGGGCGTCGCCGCCGCCGAAGACGACGGCGAGGACGTCCGTGACGCCCACCCCCGACGAGCCCATGCCGAGGTGGAGTACGGCGATCGCGCAGAGGGCGAGACCGAGGCCGCCGCCCACGAGCAGGGCCCGCGGGCGGCCCGGTCCGGACCCCGGTCCGGACCCCTGGTCGTGCTTCCCGGCGGTGCGGGCCGGGAGCCGGACGGGGACGGCCATCAGACCTTCAGAGCCTTACCGGTCTCGTCCAGGATGTGCAGCGCCGACAGCGGGCCGCCGAAGAGCCAGGTGCCGGGGTCGAGCGGGCGGACCCGCTGGCCCTTGACGAAGTCGAGGTTCTTCCAGACCGGGTTCTTGGCGAAGGCGCCGGTGAACGGGTTGTCCTCGGCGGCGGCCACGTACAGGAACTCGGCGTTCTTCGCGGTCGCCGTCAGGCCCTCCACGCCGACGGTCGTCATGCCCCAGACGTCGCCCTTGCCGGTCCAGCCGTTCTTCAGCCCGGCGAGGTTGAGTACCTGCGGGGCGATCGCGTCGTCGGTGAGCATCCGGACGGACGCCGTGCCGTTGGCGGTGAAGCCCTGGCCGACGGCGTACGTCAGCCCGCCCTTGCCCGCCTTCTCCAGCCGGCCCTTGAGGTCGGCGGCGGCGGTGTCGATCCGCTGGTTGACCGCGGTGGCCTCATTGGTCTTGCCGACGGCCTTCGCCAGCTCGTTGAAGTTCTTCTTCATCGTGTCGAGCTGCGGCTGGGTGGTGTACGTGAAGGACAGGACGGGGGCTATGTCCTGGAGCTGCTTCAGATTCGACTTGGACCGCTCGTTGTCGATCACGATCAGGTCGGGCTGGAGGGCGCGGATCTTCTCCAGGCTGGGCTCGTTGCGGGAGCCGACGTCGGTGACGCCCTGCGGGAGCGCGGCGCCCTTGGCGGTGATCCAGGTGCCGTAGCCCTTGTTGTCGGCGTTTCCGGCGGGCGTGACGCCGAGCGCGACCAGTTCCTCCGTGTACGTCCACTCCAGGGCGACGACCTTGGTCGCGGGCTTCTTCAGGTTGATCTTGCCCTGAGCGGTCTCGACGGTGATCGCGCCGCCCTTGGCCCCCTTGTCGCCGCCCTTGTCGCCACCGCCACCGGCTTCACCGGCGGTGTCGCCGCCGCAGCCGGTCACGGCCAGGGCGAGCGCCACGGCGGCACTGCCCGTCGCGAAGGTGCGCACCAGATTCCGCATGAGGGTAACTCTCCTTGTGTGCTGGGTGTGCTGGATGTGCTGCGTGGTACAGGGGGTGGGAGTGGGGTGTCCGGACGCGTGGCCCGGCGTCCGCCGCCCGGGACCGGGCGAGGTGTCGGCGCGGCGCGGCAGGGTTCAGGCGACGCGGACCGGGACCCGGACCGGGACCGGCATCGGGGCCGTACGTTCGGCCGTACGTCCGCGGGCGGCGCTGCGGCCTTCGGCGGTACGGGCGGTTCCGCCGGTGTCACCGATACCGCGCCGGTCGCGGTGGCCCCCCGGCGCCGGGCGCCGTCAGGGCACCGGGGACGCGCCCGCCGCCTTGCCGGGCTCGGCGGAACCGGCCGCCGGGGCCGGGACGGCCGGGGCGTCGTCGGAGCGCGCCGGGAAGCAGGCGAGATAGCCCGTCGCCGGGTCGCGGACGACGCTCACCCGCAGCCCGAAGGCGCGATGGATGACATCGGGCGTCAGTACCTCGTCGGCGCCGCCCGCCGCGATGACCCCGCCGTCGGCGACGACCACCACGTCGTCGGCGTACGCCGCCGCCTGCATCAGATCGTGGATGACGACCCCGACCGCTATCCGGTGTTCGCGGGCGAGCCGCCGGACGACGTCCAGCACCTCGAACTGGTGCCGCAGGTCGAGATAGGTGGTGGGCTCGTCGAGCAGCAGGACGCCCGCGCGCTGGGCCAGCACCATCGCCAGCCAGGCGCGCTGCCGTTCGCCGCCGGAGAGTTCGTCGAGCCGCCGGTCGACCAGGGGCGCGGCGTCGGTGACGCCGAGCGCCCAGTCGATGGCCTCGGTGTCGTCGGCGGTGTGCCGGGCGAGGGCGCCCCGGTGGGCGTAGCGGCCGTGCCGGACGAGTTCGCGGACGGTCACCCCGGCCGGTGCCTGGGACGACTGGGGGAGGAAGGCCAGCCGCTGGGAGAGCGTCCGGCGGGAGAAGGAGTCGAGCGGGGCGCCGTCGATACTGACTTTGCCGCCGAGCGGCGGCAGCAGGCCCGCGACGGTTCTCAACAGGGTCGATTTTCCGCAGCCGTTGGGGCCGACGAGCACGGTGACGGCGCCGGGCCGCAGTTCCAGACCGACGTTCCGGAGCACCGGGCGGGCCGTGTGCCCGACGTCCAGGTCCTCGGCCACCAGACGGGGACCGTCCATGGACACCACGTTCCTTCCTCACGGACGGGCTGACCACGACACCCTACAACTGAGGCAAGGCATGCCTAAGGGTCTTTGACCCGCAGCGGAGACAGCCGTGGCCATGTCGTTACCGAGAGCGACAAGGTATATGCGCAGAGGCATATGCCGGATTGTGGTGGCCGGTTCCGGTCGGTCGCCTTTAATTAAGTGACTGGTCGCTTTATGATTGCGACGTCGCCCGCGAGGGGGCCGGCCGTGCCTCTCGGGGAGGTGGCCGACGGCCGCACGGGCCGGGAAAGACCAAAGGAAACGGGGATATGACTCGGATACCCGCCGAAGCGGACGTACCGGACGGCGGCCCGACCGCCGCCCCCGCGGCCGTACGACTGCTCAATGTGGACGCCCTGCGCGGCTTCGCGCTCCTCGGCATCCTCGCCGTCAACATCTGGGCCTTCGCGGACCCCTACTACGCCCAGCCCGCCGGAAACCCGGCCTACGACTCACCGCTCGACCACGCGGTCCGCTTCCTGGCGACACTCTTCTTCGAGACCAAGTTCTATCTGCTCTTCTCCTTCCTCTTCGGCTACAGCTTCACGCTCCAGATGGCCGCCGCCGAACGGTCGTCCGCCGCGTTCCGGCCCCGGATGCTGCGCCGCCAGGCCGGACTTCTCGCCCTCGGCCTGACGCACGGCGCACTCCTCTTCCACGGCGAGATCCTCACGCTCTACGCCCTCCTCGGGCTGATCCTGCTCGCCTGCCGCCGGATCTCCCCGCGCCGGGCCGCACGGACCGCGATCACGCTGATCACCGTCTCCGGCACGCTGTGGCTGCTGCTCGGCCTCGCCGTACTGGCCGACGGCGGCACCCAGTCCGGCCCCGGCTCGGCCCCGGCCGAGAAGCTGGCCGCCTTCACCGGCGACGCCGGGGCCACGGCCGCGTACCACGCGGGCCACTTCCCCGAGACGTTCGGCGCGCTCGCCCTGATCCAGGGGGCCAGTTCACTCGCGATGTTCCTGCTCGGGTACGCCGCCGGACGCGTCCGGCTCCTCGCCGAACCGGACCCGTACCGTCCGCTGCTCCGCCGACTCCTCGTCACCGGACTGCCGACCGGACTCGCGGGCGCCGCCTTCTACGCCTGGGCCGCGGTCCACCGGCCCGGCTCGGCGGTCGAGATCGTCGCGTTCGGCGTCGGCCAGCTCACCGCGCCGCTGCTGACGGCGTCGTACGTGGTCCTCGGCCTGGCCCTGTTCCGTACGGCCCGGGGCGGATCGGTCGAACGCGCCCTGGCGCCCCTGGGGAAGGTCGCGCTGAGCGCCTATCTGCTCCAGTCCCTCACCCTGGGCGCGCTGTTCACGGGGTACGGCCTCGGCCTGGTGGACCGGCTCTCCCCGCTCGCCGTACTCGCGGTCGTCCCGGTGGTCTTCCTGGTCCAGCTCGTGCTCGCCCGGTGGTGGCTCCGGCGCCACCGGTACGGCCCGGGGGAGTGGCTGCTGCGCGCGGTGACGATCGCCGCGGTGCCGCCGTGGCGGGAGCCGCCGGGGGAGCCCGCGCGGGAAGCGGGGCGCGGGGCGCGGCATCGGGCGGTGTGAAGGGGCGCCGGGTGCGGACACGGTGGAGTGAATGATCATCAAGACTCTGGACCGTCGCGGAACGTGACTGCTTGAGTGCGGACCGTTGTTGATCTTTTCGGTCTCTTCTCGGGAGAGTTACGTGTTCCAGATCGTTCCCCGCACCTCGACACCCACGGGCGGGGGTCTCGTCCGCCGGGCGGCACTGGTCGCCCTGGCGGCGCTGACCCTCGCCGTCCCGGCCACCGCCACCGCCTCCACTTCCGCCGCCGCCGCGCCCGTGCCCCTGGCCGCCGCCGAGCCCGTCCAGTGGGCGGCCCTCGGCGACTCGTACACGGCCGGTGTCTTCGTCGGCGAACCCCGCCCGGCGCTGGGCAGCCCGGACCGGGACGGCTGCGACCGTACGACGGGGTCGTATCCGAACCTGGTCGCGGCCGGGCTCGCCGCCGGGCCCCCGGCGGGCCGTACGGTCGAACTGACCGACGTGAGCTGCGGCGCCGCCGTCATCGGTGACATCGCCACGCTCCGGCAGACCCCGATCAGCCCGGTCCAGCCCCCGGAGGGCGGCTGGCCGAGCGTCGCCCCGCAGGTCGACCGGGCCGAACTGAACGCGGACACCGATGTGGTGACGATCGGCATCGGCGGCAACAGCCTGCCCTTCGGCACGATCTTCCTGTCCTGTCTGGCCGCCGGTATCGGCCAGCCGGACGAGGCGACCCCCTGCCGGGACGCCTACGAGGCGGGCGGCCCGGTCTTCGACCCCGAGTCGATCTACGACAAGTACGACCGGGTCACCCGGGAGTACGCCGCCATGCTCCGCGATGTCGAGCAGAAGGCGCCCGCCGCGAAGATCGTCACGGTCGGCTACCCGACGATCGTCCCGGCGGACGCCACCACCTGCGACCGCCAGGACACCACCGAACTGGCCGCCGACATCAAGGGCGTCGGCAAGATCTCGGCCACCCACGGCGACATCGCCTGGCTGAACGAGGTGACCACCCACTTCAACGCGATCATCGAGGCCGTCACCGAACTGGGCGGCGGCACATTCGTCGACACCGCCACCTCCAGCGTCGGACACGACCTCTGCCAGCCGCGCGAAACGAAGTGGGTCGAGGGCGTCTGCGGCGAGGCCGGTTCGTACTGGCCGACCGAGGTCACCCTGGGCCTCTTCACCCTGACCTGCTCCGACGGCAACCGGGCCACGGTCGTCCACCCCGGCACGGCGGGCCACCGGAACACGGCGACCCAGGTGGAGGCCGCGATCCGGGGGGTGTTGACCTGAGGTAGCCCCGGGGCGTGATAGCCCCATCCGGCGCGTGGGCCGGTTACGGTGCTCGGATGCCGAGCCCTGTAACCGGCCCTGCCGATGAGCCCACCGAGCCCGACGGCCGCGACGGCCGCGACGGCGGCGACGGCCGCGACGGCGGCGAAGGCGGCGACGGCCGCGACGGCGGCGAAGGTCGCGAAGGCCGAGACGCCCCTGACGCCCCGAGGGCCGCGCGGCGCCGGATCGCGGTCGTCTGGACGGCCCTCTGCCTCGGCGGACTGGGCGCGACGTTCGCCCTCGGCGGCGGAGGCGAGGCCGTCGGCCCGACGGACCGCGAGCGCCCGCCGCCACCGATGTCGCCCGCGCCGGTACCGACGGCGACCGAGATCAACTGCGAATGGGTCGCCGACGAGGTCGAATGGACCCGCGCGGAATGGGCCCGCAGGACGCACCCGCCGGGTACCCAGATCATCGCGAGAGACCTGTCGGTCCCGGAGGAATGCGGCCCGACCCTGGAACGCCGCGGCCTCCGCTGACGCGGGACACCCGACTCTCCCGGGCACCGCGCGCCCGGCGGCCCGCCTGTGGCTGGTCGCGCAGTTCCTCCCCTATGCCTTCGGCAATGGGGGGACCCCCAACCTATGCCTCGGCAATGGGGGGGACCCCCAGCGCCTTGGCCCTCCGGCTGAACGCCTTACCCCGGAACCCTGGAGGTCCCTACCCGTCATCGCCGACCGCGCGCCGTCAGTGGCTTGTCGCGCAGTTCCCCGCGCCCCTAAATGCTCTCCCACTCCCCGCCCCTGAAAAAAAGGGGGCCAGCTCTCTACAAGGGCGACGAGGAGGGCAACCCAGGGGCGCGGGGAACTGCGCGAACAACCACGACGGTGGCGCGGGCCGCGAACAACATCAGGTCACCGGGCGAGACCCGGGGTTGTGGGCCTCACCCGGAGGGCCAAGGCTCTGGGGGTCCCCCCACCGCCGGAAGTGTAGGGGGAGGAACTGCGAGACAAGCCCCCACCGGCGCGCGGGCGGCGACGAGGAGTGAGGGCCGCCCACAGGCTCCGGGGCGACGCCCTACTCCGGCCCCGCCCACCGGCGCAGAGCCGAGCGCAGCGAACCCGCGTCCGGGTGGCGGGACGCCCAGGCGATGTAGCCGTCCGGGCGGATCAGGAGTTCCAGGTCGCGTTCCGGGTCCCGCCAGTGTGCCCGGCATACCCCCGGGTGGTCGGCGGGGACCGCGTGTACCGGGGTGACCAGGACGAAGTCGCCCGTACGCAGCAGCTCGTACAACCGGCCCTCCCGCAGGGCGAGGTCCGGCGCGCGGCGTCCGGTCAGGGGATGGCTGCCGCGCGGGGCGGGGTAGGCGATGCCGAGGCCGGTGACCTGGCCCATGCCCTGCCGGGCGACCGGCGGCAGCGCCGCCAGCCCGCCCGCGAGTACGGTCCGGGCCGCCCGCCGCAGCGGTGTCCCGGCCATCGCCAGCCGCAGGATCACCCCGCTGCTGCGGATCACCGTCCGGCCCACCGGATACCGCTCCGCGTGGTAGCCGTCGAGCAGTACGTCGGGGTCGGCGGCCCGGCCGCGCACGGCCGCCGCCAGCCGCCACGACAGGTTCGCGGCGTCCTGGAGGCCGGTGTTGAGGCCCTGGCCGCCCGCCGGTGAGTGGATGTGCGCCGCGTCGCCCGCGAGGAAGACCCGCCGGTCGCGGTAGTCCGGGACCTGTCGTTCGTCGCAGCTGAACCGGGACAGCCAGCGGGGCTCGCCCATGCCGAAGTCGGAGCCGAGGGTACGGCGGGTCAGCTCCCGGACCTCGGCCGCGTCGACGGGTTCGGAGTCCGGCGGCTGACGGTCGCGGTCCCAGCCCATCACCCGGTACCAGCCGTCGCCGAAGGGGAGGATGAGGGCGATGGTGTCGTCGGTGACGCCGACGGTGGGCAGCCCCTCGGGCGGTGCCGCGAGCCGGACGTCCGCCAGCACCATGGAGCGGATCACCGAGCCGCCGGGGAAGGGGAGCCCGAGCCTGCGGCGTACGGTACTGCGCGCCCCGTCCGTCCCGACCAGATACGAGGCCGTCAGCTCGCCCGCCGCCCCCGTCCCGTCGCTCGTCTCGGCGACGACTCCGGCCGCGTTCTGCCGCAGCCCGGCCAGTCCGGTGCCGTACCGGATGTCGGCGCCCGCGTCCCGGGCCCGGCGCTCCAGCAGCCGTTCGACCTCGTACTGCGGGGTGATCAGGATGAACGGGAACCGGGTCCGCAGCCGGGTGAGATCGAACTCCAGCCGCCGGAAGGGCCGCAGGGATCCGAGGGCGAGGCCGGTGGCGACGAGTTCGTCGGCGAGTGCGCGGGCGTCGAGGAGTTCGAGGGTACGGGCGTGGACGCCGAAGGCCCGGGTCAGATTGGAGAGCCCCGGGGGCCGCCGCTCCAGGAGCACGGTCCGCACCCCGGCGGCGGCCAGGTCACCGGCGAGCAGCAGCCCGGTCGGCCCGGCGCCCACCACGACGACATCCGCATCGGTATCGGTATCGGTATCGGTGCCGGTGTCCGTACCGGGTCCGCCGTGACCTGCGGTGTCCTGTGTCGCCATCCGCCACCTCCGGGGCTGCCCGGCACCCCGCGCGTCCCGTACGGCGGGCGTACCGCTCCCACCGATACCGCACCGGCGGCCCACCGTCACGGAGGCGGGGCGTGCCGGACCGCGCCCGAAGCCGGGTGATATCACGGCACGTCGCCCCGACCCCCGGAAGACCCGGCCCTACAATCCTCAACCACAGGGGATATACGGGGAGTTGAGGGACGGTATGGACCGGATCGACACGGGGCGCGCCCACTCGGCGCGGGTCTACGACTACATTCTCGGCGGCAAAGATCACTACCAGGTCGACATCGAGGCGGGCGAGGCGATGATCGCGGGCTGGCCGTCGCTGCCGGTCAGCATGCGCCAGAACCGTCTCTTCATGGAGCGGGCGGTCGGGCATCTGGCCCGGGAGGAGGGCGTCCGCCAGTTCCTCGACATCGGCACGGGCCTGCCGACCTCGCCCAATCTGCACGAGGTCGCCCAGCGGGAACGGCCCGACGCGGCCGTGGTCTACGTCGACAACGACCCGATCGTGCTCGCCCACGCGGCGGCGCTGCTCACCAGCTCCCCCGAGGGCAGGACCGCGTATATCGACGCCGATATGCGCGAGCCCGAGTCGATCCTGGAATCACCGGAGTTCCGGGCGCTCGACCCCCGGCAGCCGATCGCGCTCACCTTGATAGCGATGCTCCACTTCATCCGGCCGCCCGACGACCAGACCCTGATCCGCCGACTGCTGGACCCGCTGCCCTCCGGCAGCTATCTGGCGATCTCCACGGCCACCGCCGACTTCGCGCCCGAGGAACTGGCCCGGGTGACGACGGAGTACGAGAGCCGGGGCATCCCGATGGTCCCGCGTACGGCGGCCGAGGTCGGCGCCTTCTTCGACGGCCTGGACCTGCTCGAACCGGGCCTCACCCAGGTCCACCGCTGGCGCCCCGGCCCCGGCCAGGAGGGCATCGCGCCGGAACAGGTCGCGATGTACGGGGCGGTCGCCCGCAAGCCCTGACCGGTTGCTCCGTGCGCCCTCCCGGGGCCGTGACGAGCCGGGCCGTACGCCCCTTGTCGCCGCGCGCGCCGGGTGATTGGGTCGCGGGATCGGCCACCGCCGGGGGGCGGGGGCCGTCGCGAGGCGGGGGGTGGGGCCATGCGCCGGACGCGCGCGCTGCCCGAAGGGCTCGGCGAGGCGATCCGTACCACCGGGGCCGATGTCGCGGCGCTGCTGCGGTCCGCCGTCGACCCGGCCGTGCCCGTACCCGGGCTGGCCTGGACCCTCGGCGAGACCGCCGCGCACCTCGCCCAGGCCAACGCGCTGATGGCGGACCTCGCGGCGGGCCGGGGCGGCGCGTGGGGCGACGGCACACCCGGCGGCCTCGCCGACGCCAACGCACGCGCCCTGGCCGGATTCCCGGTCCGGGCGCCGGGCCCGCTGGCCGCGATGATCACCGAACGGGCGTCGGCGTTCGTCACGGCACCCCCGGCGTACGACGACCCCGAAACCCCGCTCCCCACCCCGCTCGGCCCGATGAACCGGGCCGTACTCGGCTCGTATCTGCTCACCCATATGCTCGGCCACGGCTTCGACATCGCCCGCGCGCTGCGCCGCCCCCACATGATCGACCTGGCCCGGGTCGAACTGTGCCTGCCCTTTCTCCACACGGTGCTGCCGCGCGTCGCCCACGCCCCGGCGATCGCGGGCCTCCGGATCCGCTACGCCCACCAGCTCAGGGGCGGTTCCTCATTCGGCGTGACGGTCGCCGACGGCCTGGTCACCGTGGAACCGGGCCCGCCCCCCGACCCGGACTGCGTGATCAGAACGGACCCGGTGACCTTCCTCCTGCTGTGCCTGGGCCGCCGCTCCCCGCACGCGGCGATGGCCAGGGGCCACATCCTCCCGGGCGGCCCCCGGCCCTGGCTCGCGCCGCGCTTTCCGGGCCTGTTCCGGCCGCCGTAGCCGGGAGCCGATCGCCACCGTCCTCCGTTGTCAGTGCCTCCCGCTAGCGTGCCGAGAGACAGAGCCGACGCCTTCCCGGGAGACCTATCGTGGACATCTTGCTCATCGCCGGTCTGTGGCTCGACGGATCCGCGTGGGACGACGTCGTGCCCGAACTCGACGCGCTCGGACACCGCCCAGTGCCGCTCACCCTCCCCGGCCAGGGCGACGGCGCGACCACCGCGACGCTCGACGACCAACTGGCGTCGGTGCTCGCGGCCGTTGACGCCGCGCCGGGGAAGACCCTGCTCGCGGGCCACTCCGCCGCGTCGACCCTGGCGTGGCTGGCTGCCGACGCCCGCCCGGAGAAGGTGGCCAAAGTCGCCCTCATCGGCGGCTTCCCGGCCACCGACGGGCACACCTACGCCGACTTCTTCCCGGTCGAGGACGGTGCCGTGCCCTTCCCGGGCTGGGGCGCCTTCGAGGGAGCGGAATCCGCCGACCTGGACCGGGAGGCCCGGGACCGCCTCGCCTCCGGCGCCGTTCCCGTACCCGAGGGCGTCACGAAAGGTGTCGTGCGTCTGACCGACGAGCGCCGCTTCGACATCCCTGTCGTGGTCGTCTGCCCCGAGTTCACCCCGGCCCAGGCCACGGAATGGATCGCCACCGGAGAGGGCCCCGAGCTGGCCCGTGCCACCCGCGTCGAATACGTCGACCTCGACTCGGGCCACTGGCCGATGATCACCCGCCCCCGCGAACTCGCCCGGGTCTTGGCGGAGGCGACGAACTAGTACGGCCGGGGCGCGGGGGTCCCGCGCCCCGGATTCGCCGGTGTCAGATGTCCGACGTCTTGGCGAGCGCCACGAGTCCGGTGAACGCGGTGGTGGAGACCATGAGAACGGGGCCGTCGGGGCGCTTGGAGTCGCGGACGGGGACTATGCCAGTGGCGGACGCGTGCGCGGGCGCCCACTCGACGCACTGACCGCCGTTTCCGCTGTATGAGGACTTCGTCCATTCGGCCGTTGCCAGTTCAACGCGCATCGCGAAATTCCTTCCGGACAGCTTTGATCAGGTCTACGGACGGCGCGGGGGTCTGCCGGGGCGAGGCCCCGCGCCTGGTGTTGACGGGCTAGATGTTCGACGTCTTGGCGAGGGTGACGAGTCCGGTGAACGCGGTGGTGGAGACCATGAGGACGGGGCCTTCGGCGCGCTTGGAGTCGCGGACGGGGACTGTGCCGGTCGCGGTCGCGTGTGTGGGTGCCCACTCGATGCACGCCCCGCCATTGCCGCTGTACGAGGACTTGATCCAGTTGAGGGGTTCGGTCGTGATCATTACGGGGTGCCCTTTCGTACCTCATTGACCATGGCCACGGAGCCCGGGGAGTGCGTACTTCTGTCGCTGATAGTCAGAACGAGAGCGTCGGGCCGACGAAGCGATTGTCCCGCTCAAAGGTGCCCTCGGCGAGTGCATTCGCCCGCGCGGCCGAACACGGCGCCGGGCCTCCCGGACGACGTGTTCGGCTGACGACGGGCCCCTGTGGCCGGGCGGGTCAGGGGTGGCCGAGGGTTCCCCCGGTGCGCGGTGTCAGGTCGCGGTCGCGGAGGCGGTAGCTGTCGCCCTTGAGGGTGATCACGTCCGCGTGGTGGGCCAGGCGGTCCAGGAGGGCGTAGGTGATCGGGCCGTCGCCGAAGGTCTCCGTCCACTGGGCCAGCGGGCGGCCGCCCGTGACGATCAGGGACGCGCGTTCGTAGCGATGGGCGATCAGGCGGAAGAGGAGCTGGGTGGCCTCCGCGTCGAAGGGGACGTAGCCGATCTCGTCGATCACCAGCAGCGCGTACCGGTCGAGGGCGCCCAGTTCCTCCGCGAGCCGGCCGGCGTGCTGGGCGCGGGCCAGGCGGGCGGCCCAGTCGGCGGCGGTGGCGAAGGCGACGTCGTGGCCGGCCTGGCAGGCGCGGACGCCGAGTCCTACGGCGAGATGGGTCTTGCCGGTGCCGGGCGGGCCGAGGAGGACGACATTGCGGCGGGTGGTGACGAAGTCCAGTCCGCCGAGCCGGGTGACGGCCTCCCAGTCGTAGGCGCGCTGGTGTTCGCCGTCGAACTCCTCCAGGGTTTTGCGGGCCGGGAATCCGGCGGCCCGGAGCCGGGCCTCGGTGGAGGAGCCGTCGCGGGTGGCGGCGGTGGGCTGGGCGGGGACGGTTTCCAGGCGGGTCACGGGCTCCGGGTGCGCGGCGGACGGGACGGGCGGCGGGAGGGCGGGCGCGGCGGCCGGGGCGGGGAGGGGCGCCGGTACGGGGACGGATACCGGCGGTGCCGTCGGTACGGGCGCGGGCAGGGGGGCCGTCATCGGCGCGGGGTCCGGTGCCGGGGCGGGGCGCGCGGCGGGCGGCGGGCCGTGGTCGTGGTGGCCGCCGCTCTCCATCGGGCCCGACATGTACGCGAGGATCGCGGCCGACAGGATGAACGCCATATGGATGACGGTCCCCCACAGCAGGGCGTGCTGGGAGGTGTGGGCGACGTCCACGAACATCTGGAGCAGATGGACCGAGGAGATCCCGACGATCGCGGTCGCCAGCTTGACCTTGAGGACGTTGGAGTTGACGTGCGACAGCCATTCGGGCTGGTCGCGATGGCCCTGGAGACCGATCCGGGAGACGAAGGTCTCGTACCCGCCGACGATCACCATGATCAGCAGGTTGGCGATCATCACGACGTCCACCAGCTTGAGCACGGCCAGCATGACCATGGTCTCGTCGGCCTGGCCGCTGATGATGTGCTGGATCAGATGCCACAGTTCGTTGAAGAACTTGTAGACGTAGACGCCCTGCGCCGCGACCAGGCCGAAGTAGAGCGGCGCCTGGAGCCAGCGGGTGGCGAAGAGGGCGTAGCCGAGGGACGACGCGGCATAGCTTTTGAGGGTCGGTTTCGCCCGGGTGCCGGTGGGCGGCGGTTCGGAGCGCTCCTCGTACCGGCCGGGCCGGGGCGGCTGGGGCGGATGTGACGCGGGTGTGGCGTGACCGTGCAAGGGCGTCTCCAAACATGGCTCGGACGTCGGTCGGGCGCGTTCGGCGCTACCCGCGTTCACGCTGTCAACGGCCGACCGGGTCAGCCGTCACGGACAGCCCCGGCGTACGCCCGCCCACGGCACCGCTTTCGGCCGCTGCCAACGGGGGCGCGCGCGGGGCGTGTTCGGCGGGGCGCGGGTTGTGCGGCGGAGGCCGGGGCGCCCCGACTCGTACGCCGCCGTCGGGGCCCGCCGCCCGGTACGCCCCGGGGCGTACCGGTATGTATCGGCGAGTCCCGGTGATTCCGTCCCGGCGGGCGGCGGCCCCGGCGGGCGGCCCGTCACCCGTTCCCCGCGTACGGCGTGCCGCTACCTCCCGGGGCGCCTTGAATGCGAAGTGTGCTGCGATCGATCGGTGAGTGGTGTGCGCGGCGGGCGGTTTTCGTCGTGGTGGCGTGGCTGGTGGTGCTGGCGGGGCTCCAGGTGCTGCACCACACCTACGGCGGCGACTACTCCGACGACTTCACCCTGTCCGGAACCCAGTCCCAAGACGGTATCGACGTCCTCAAGGCCCATGACCCCGCCGCCGGGGGCTACAGCGGCCAGGTGGTGCTGCACTCCGCCGACCAGCCGCTGACCCGGGTCTCCGACCAGATCTCGCAGACCGTCACCAGCCTGCGGAAGCTCCCCGACGTACTGACCGCGCAGAACCCGCTCGCGGTGCCCTCGTCCCCGCAGGGACCGCTCGCGCCCGACGGGAAGACCGCGTACGTCACCATCCGGTTCTCCGTACCCCCGTCCACCCTCGGCCCGGACTACCTCGACGGCGTCGACCGGGCCGTCGAACCGCTGCGCGCGGCGTCCGTCCAGGTCGAGTACGGCGGCCCGCTCGGCGAACTCGCCCGCCCCGAGCCGAACGACCATACGAGCGAGGCCATCGGCTTCGCGGTCGCGATCGTCGTCCTGCTGATCGGCTTCGGCAGTGTCGTCGCCGCCGTACTGCCCCTGGTCACAGCCCTGATCTGCGTACTGTGCGGGCTGGCGCTGCTCGCCCTGCTGGCCGCCGCGTCCACCTTCGCGACCGTCTCGCCGACCCTGGCGACGATGATCGGCCTCGGTGTCGGCATCGACTACGCCCTCTTCCTCGTCACCCGCCACCGGCAGAACCTGATGAACGGCGACGACCCGGTGACCGCCGCCGGAAAGGCCACCGCGACCAGCGGACACGCCGTACTCCTCTCCGGCTGTACGGTCGTCATCGCCCTCTCCGGCCTCTGGGTGTCGGGCATCGGCTTCATCGGCAAACTCGGCCTCGCGGCGGCCGTCACCGTGGTGACCGCCGTACTCGGCGCCCTCACCCTCGTCCCGGCCGTCCTCGGACTGATCGGGCGCCGGATCGACCGGCTGAAGGTCCGCCGGCCGATCGCCGAGACCGACGCCGAACCCGGCGAGGAGGTGTCCGGCGTCTGGCACCGCTACGCCCTCCGGGTCGAGCGCCGCCCCTGGTGGTATCTGACCGGCGGGGTCGTGGTCCTGGCGATCCTTGCGTTCCCCGTCTTCTTCATGCAGCTCGGCCATATCGGCGACGGCGCCGACCCCACCTCGTTCACCGACCGCCGGGCCTTCGACCTGATGTCGGCGGCGTTCGGCCCCGGCTCCAACGGGCCGCTGACCCTGGTCGTCGACCAGAGCGCCGTACCCGCCGCCGACCGGGCCGACCTGGCGAGCTCCGTACAGCACGCGCTCGCCGCCGTACCCGACGCGGCGGCCGTCACCCCGCTCCAGCCGACCGCCGACGGCGACGTCCTGGTCGGCACCGCCTACTCGGTCGCGTCCCCGCAGGACGAACGGACCACGGAGCTGGTCAACCGGCTCACCGAGCACGTACTGCCCGGCGCCGTCGCGGGCACGGCCGCCGATACGTACGTCACCGGCACCACCGCCGCCCAGGTCGACTTCCTCGACATCGTCTCCGCCCGGCTCCCGCTGATCATCGCGGCCGTCGTCGGGCTCGCCTTCCTGGTGATCCTGGTCGTCTTCCGGGGCGTCCTCGTCGCGATCAAGGCGGCGATCCTCAACGTGCTCTCGATCGCCGCCTCCTACGGCGTCGTCGTCGCCGTCTTCCAGTGGGGCTGGGGCGGCCCGGCGCTCGGCGTCTCCGGCGAGGTGCCGATCGAGAGCTATGTCCCGATGATGATGTTCGCCATCGTCTTCGGACTCAGCATGGACTACGAGATCTTCCTGCTCTCCCGGGTCCACGAGGCATGGCTGCGGACCGGCGACGCGCGGGCGAGCGTCGCCCACGCGCTGGAGATCACCGCCCGGGTCATCACCTGCGCCGCACTGATCATGGTGAGCGTCTTCGCGGCCTTTGTGATCAGCGACAACATCGTGGTGAAGATGCTCGGCCTGGGGCTCGCGGCCAGTGTGCTGATCGACGCGACCGTGGTCCGGCTGCTGCTGGTCCCGGCGGTGATGACCCTGCTGGGCGCGAAGGCGTGGTGGACCCCGAAGTGGCTGGACCGGGTGATGCCCCGGCTCCACCCCGAGGGTGCGGAATGACCGCGTGACCGCGTGAGCGGACGGGGAGCCGGGCGGCCTCGCGGACCTCGGTGGGGATGGCCTGGAGGCCCGCGATGAAG